>JALZAW010000400.1 GCA_030948155.1 Candidatus Dormiibacterota bacterium
TGGAACTAACGTGAAGGATTTGAGTCATTTTGTGATCCGGCACGCTCAGCCGGGTGACGAGGATGCCATCGCGCAAATTCACGTCGCTTCCTGGCAGAGCGCTTACGCCGGTTTAGTGCCAGCCGCCTATCTTGACACGCTGGACTGGCGGGAGCGAGCGGCACAGTGGCGGGAGCGGCTTCGCCGGCCGCCCGCGGGGACAGTGGTGCTCGCCGCCCAGGCAACTGCGGGCCTGCTCGGTTTCGCCTTCTTTGGCCCCTCTCGAGACGTCGCCGATCGCGATGAGCATGAGCTCTATGCCGTCTACGTGCTGCCCCGGGCCTGGCGCTCAGGTGTCGGCAGCGCTCTCTTGAACGCGGGATTGAGCGATCTCGCCGGTCGGGCTGAGCGGGTCAGCCTCTGGGTGCTGCGCGACAACTTACCCGCCCGCGGCTTCTATAAACGGCACGGTTTCGAAACCGATGGCGCCAGCAAGGCCATCACCCTCGGCGGTGCCGAACTCGTGGAAGTGCGCTACCTGAAACGGCTCTGAGCCAAGACGGCTCAGTCGGGTTCCTTGCTGAGCTCCACTCCCTCCTTCTTGGCAGCCTTCTCGATGCGCTGCTTGGCCTTCTGGCGCTCGGCCGCGCTGACGCCCTTCACCTGGTTGAAGCGCGCCGAGGCGTTACGCACATGCGCGGGGTCGGTCAGCGGCTCCTTGCGTTCCTTCGGGAAGGCGAAATCGCTGTCCGGCAGCTTGTTCTTCTTCTTCTGGCTGAATTCACCCATGGCCGGAGCATAGAGCAGCCGCGTCCTCCGAAGAGACGGGCGCGGTGCCGCTTCCACCAGGCTCCGGCTTTCGTCGGCCCGCGCACCGATTACCATCAGAGCCCTGTATGCAGGTCTCCACAGCCCAGACCGTTGAGCGGCGTTTCGACGACATCTCGCTGGCCGAGCTCCGGCACCGCCACAGCTACAAGTGGCGGGCCTATCCGGAAGATGTGCTCCCCGCGTTCGTGGCTGAGATGGATTTTCGGCCGGCACCCGTCATCGTCCGCGCGCTCACGGCGGCCGCCGAGCTCGGCGACACCGGCTACGCCTGTCCCCAGCCCGAGCTGGGAGAGGCCTATAGCCACTTTGCGCTGAGGCGCTTCGGCTGGCGGGTCGAACCAACCGACGTGACACTCTCGCCAGACGTGATGTCAGGCATCACGGAGCTGCTCAGGCTCGCGCTGAAGCCGGGCGCTGGCGTGGTGATCAACCCTCCCGTCTACCCGCCCTTCTTCCGCCAGGTGGCGGAGGCGGGCTGCCGGGTGATCGAGTCACCCCTGCTCTTGGACGAGGCGGGCTATCACCTTGACCTGAACGGCCTGGAGGCGGCTTTTCGAGGCGGAGCCCGCGCCCTCCTTCTGTGCAGTCCGCACAACCCGACGGGCATCATTTACCCGGCGCGGGAGCTGGAGCAGGTGGCCGAGCTGGCTGAGCGGTACGGCGCGCTCGTCTTTTCCGACGAGATCCACGCGCCCCTCGTGCTGCCGGGCCGCGAGTTCACGCCTTACCTGGCGGCCAGCCCTGTGGCGGCCGCCCACGGCATCGCCTTCGTCGCTGCCTCGAAGGGCTGGAACCTCCCTGGGCTGAAGTGCGCGCAGATCGTCAGCCAGTCGACCGAGATGCGAGCCCTGATCCAGAGGCTGCCGCCCAGCTTCGGCGTCCATGCCGGGCTGTTCGGCATTCTGGCCGCGGTTGCCGCCTATGAGGCGGGCGACGCCTGGCTGGACCAGGTGCTCGAGACCGTGCAGAGAAATGCCGACTTCCTGGCTGAGGCGGTGCGGAATCGCTTCCCTCAGGTAGCCTTCACGCCGCCCAGCGCCACCTACCTAGCCTGGCTGGACTGCCGCGAGTTGAACCTGCCCGAAGAGCCTGTCGACCACTTCCTGAAGCAAGGCCGCGTCGCGCTGGGCGGCGGCCCGCCCTATGGCAGCACCGGCTGCGGCTATCTGCGGGTCAATATCGGCACCACTGCCGCGATCTTGGAGCAGGTGATCGAGCGGATGGAGACCGCTCTCAGGTAGGGTCCCGCGCCGGGATTAGACACTAGCCCTCCGGCTCGTCCTGACGGCGGGCACTGTAGCGCTCCTGAGCGCGCCGGATCTCCTCCTCGGCGCCCTCCCGGCTGGTCCAGTCGCCGACAGTGGTCGCCTTGCCCTCCTCCAGATCCTTGTAGATGTCGAAGAAGTGGGCGATCTCCTTCAAGAAGGGCCGGGGCACGTCGCTCAGATCGAACCACCCCTGCCTCTGATCCCAGACGGGGACTGCCAGGATCTTGTGATCAGGGCCCTTCTCGTCTTGCATGGCGAAGATGCCGATTGCCCGGCAGCGGATGCGGCAGCCGGGGAACGTGGGTTCGCGCAGCATCACCAGCACGTCGAGGGGGTCGCCATCCTCCGCCCACGTGTGCTCGATATAGCCGTATTCGGCCGGATATCGGGTGGCGGTGAACAGCTCCCGATCCAGGTGGATGATCCCCGTCTCGTGGTTGACCTCGTACTTGTTGCGGCTGCCCTTAGGCACCTCGACGATCACTTCAAACTCCATCCTCAGCTGATTGTGCCCCCCTCGACGGCTCGGTGCCGCCCGATGACCCGCCGTGCGGGCGTCCACCCCCGAGCAACTGCCAAAATCGGCCGTTACCGGAAACTAGACTGAACGGCCACAAGAACCCGGCGCGGACGGCGTGCCGGCTGGATCCGTCGACCCCGCGCAAGCACGAGGAAAGGGGAAGCAGAAGCTAGAGATGCCGGCCTTCATCAAGAATCTGACCTTCGACTGCGTTGATGCGCTCCGAGTGGCACGATTCTGGGCAGCCGCGCTCGGGTCCGACGTCGATGATGACTCCACGCCACAACGGGCCTTTGTCGAGGCTCCGACATGGGGCGGCCCGAACATCTGGTTCAGGGGCGACCGCGGGTCAAAGACAGCACCGAATCGCGCGCACCTGGACCTTCGCGCTCTCACGAGCATGGACGAAGAGGTCGAGCGCCTGATTTGCATCGGCGCCGCGGTCTTGAAGCGCTACGACGACATCACGGTTATGACCGATCCCGAGGGCAACGAATTCTGCGTTGAGCCCGGTCCAAGCGATAGCCACCCGCCTTCGGGACGAGTTGGAGCGG
>JALZAW010000401.1 GCA_030948155.1 Candidatus Dormiibacterota bacterium
AACCTGCTGGCCGAGTTCAAAGCCGGCAACATCCGCGGCCTGGCCCGCGCCATCTCGCTGGTCGAGCGACGGGACCCCTCGGTCAGGCACTTGCTGGAAGGGCTGGCTAACGGTGCCCGGCGGCCCGGAGTGCTCGGTTTCACTGGCGCCCCGGGGACCGGGAAGTCGACACTTGTCGATGTGCTCGTGCGTCAACTCAGGCAGAACCAAAGGCGGGTGGCTGTCCTGGCCGTCGATCCCAACTCGCCCTACTCCGGAGGAGCAATCCTGGGCGATCGCATTCGGATGCAGAGGCACGCGCTCGACCCGGGCGTCTACATCCGCTCCATGGGCGCCCGCGGTCATTTGGGCGGGCTCTCTGTGGCCACTCGCGAGGCTGTCCGCATGCTGGGCGCCTTCGGCTTTGACGAGGTAATCCTGGAGACGGTGGGCGTCGGCCAGTCGGAGTTGGAGGTTGCTGCCATCGCTGATACCACGCTGGTCGTGTTGACTCCGGGCTTGGGCGACGGAGTGCAGATGATCAAGGCAGGCATCATGGAGATAGCCGACGTCTTCGTGGTCAATAAGGCAGACCTGCCGGGCGCCCAGAAAACCATGCAGGAGATCCGTTCGATGCTCAGCATGGGGCCCAAGCTGAGCTGGCGGGCGCCGATCGTCGCTGCCAGCGCCAGCAAGGGTGAGGGAGTGGGCGAGGTGTTGGCGGCGGTGGAGCGCCATCGCGCCCACCTGGAGGCGAGCGGAGAGGCGGCCGCGCGGGCAGAAGCACGGCTCAAGGACGAAGCTGCCGATCTGGTGGCTGAATGGGCTCGGGCGCAGGCTCGCCGCCTCCTGGACCACGATGAGGAGGTCGCCAGTCGCCTGCGCCGCGACCGCATCCCTTATGCCGCCGCCGAGGAGATCCTGACCCGGGCCGGAGGCCGCCTCGTGCCGGAGGCAGCGAGAACCTGAATCGGGGCGGATCCTGACCTCCGGAAGGCCGATTTGTATAGTCCGAAGCGTGAAAGTCCGCTACGTTGAGGAGACGTTCGCTGAATGGCGGCGGCAGTTCGAGACCGCACCCAAGCGTAGCGACGGGGTGAGCAGCACCACAGTTTCGGGGGCGGAGATCGAGCCTCTGTACACCTCAGCTTCCCTGAGTGATGGGGGGGAGGAGCTGCCGGGAGAGTTTCCCTACACGCGGGGCATTCACGCTGCCGGCTACCGGGGCAGGCTCTGGACTATGCGCCAGTTCGCGGGCTTCGCCACCGCCTCTGAAACGAACCGACGATACAAGTACCTGCTGGAGAACGGTCAGACAGGGCTCTCGGTGGCGTTTGACATGCCAACCCTGATGGGCCAGGACTCTGACGCTCCCACCAGCCGGGGCGAGATCGGTCACTGCGGGGTGGCGATCGACTCGCTGGACGACATGGAGACGCTGTTCCAGGGGATACCACTGGCCCAGGTCTCCACGTCGATGACCATCAATTCACCTGCTGCTGTTCTGCTCTGCATGTATCTGGCAGTGGCTGAGAAGCAGGGCGCGTCGATGAAGGAGCTGAACGGCACGCTGCAGAACGACATCCTGAAGGAGTTCATCGCTCAGAAGGAGTTCATCTTCCCGCCCGGGCCATCGATGCGACTGGTGGTCGATTCGATCGAGTACTGCAGCAAAGAGGTACCGCGCTGGAACACGGTCTCCATTTCCGGCTATCACATCCGGGAAGCGGGCTCGACAGCTGCTCAGGAACTCGCATTCACCTTGGCTGACGGCTTCGCCTACGTCGACGCCTGCCTCGAACGGGGTCTGAAGATCGACGACTTCGCGCCCAGGTTGGCTTACTTCTTTGACGCGCACATCGACTTCTTCGAGGAGATAGCAAAGTTCCGCGCCGCGCGCCGCATCTGGGCCCGTCACCTGCGGGACCGTTACGGTGCGCAGGACGAGCGCTCCTTGAAACTGCGCTTTCACACGCAGACGGCAGGCGTTTCACTCACTGCCCAGCAACCTGAGCTGAATATCGCCCGGACAGCTGTCGAAGCGCTGTCAGCGGTGCTCGGCGGCACCCAGTCGCTGCACACGAACGCGATGGATGAGGTTTTGGGACTGCCGACTGACAAGTCAGCTCGGATAGCGCTCCGCACCCAGCAGATGCTGGCTTTCGAGAGCGGCGTCGCCAACACCGTCGACCCGCTGGGCGGCTCGTACTTCGTCGAGGCGCTGACCGACCGGATGGAGGCCGAGGCAGAGGCGTACTTTGAGCGGATCGACGGCTACGGCGGCGTCATCCCCGCCATCGAGGCGGGCTTCATGCAGAAGGAGATCGCCGACGCCGCTTTCCGCCATCAGCAGGAGTTGGAAACGCGCCAGCGCCTCATGGTGGGCGTGACTGAGTTCACCGCCGGCAACGAGGAGGACGAGATCGAGATCCTCCGGATCCCCCACAGTCTGGAACAGGAACAGGTGCAGCGCGTCCGCGAAGTCCGCCGCCGGCGGGATCAGGCAAAGGCCGCCAACGCGGTGACTCAGCTGCGCAAGGCGGCCGCTTCGCCGAGGGAGAATCTGATGCCCCACATCCTCGACGCCGTGCGCGCCTACTGCACCGAGGGTGAGATCATGGGGGCCATGGTCGACGTCTTCGGCCTCTACACCGAGAAGGCTGTCATTTGAGCGAGGTGTCGGCGGCCGGCACGGAGCTGGAGGCGCCTGCTCGACCGGTCCGCATTGTGCTGGCCAAGGTCGGCCTTGATGGCCACGACCGCGGTGTGAAGGTGGTTGCCCGCGCCCTCCGTGACGCCGGCTTCGAGATCATCTACACGGGCCTCCGGCAGACTCCTCAGATGGTGGTGGAGGCCGCTCTGCAAGAGGACGCCCAGGTCATCGGTCTCTCGCTCCACTCAGGGGCGCACATGACGCTATTTCCGGCAGTGGTTCAAGAGCTGAGGCGGCGGGGAGCTGAAGACATAGTGGTCTTCGGCGGGGGCATAGTGCCCCAGGACGACATAGTCGAATTGAAGAGGCAGGGGGTGGCCGAGATCTTCACCCCCGGCGCCCCGCTGCAGTCGATCATCGACTGGCTGCGCCACCGCTTTCCCGCCCGCTAAAAAGAGCAAGGGGAGGCAGGCCTCCCCTTCCAGAACCCCACCCGCCTGGTGCCGGAGCCTGCCCCTC
>JALZAW010000402.1 GCA_030948155.1 Candidatus Dormiibacterota bacterium
CCAGACGCCGTCCTCGAGGTCGACTGTGTCTCGGTGGCTGCCCATCGTCATCACCCTGACGACGTGACCCCGGCTCGCGAGCCCAGAAGCCAGCGCGTTGATCAGGCGCCCGATGCCGTTCACCGGGCCCGGTGGATACTCTCGCGTCAGCATTGCGATGTGGAGCTTTCGGGCCTCGGGGCGGATGGTCGGGTAGGGCACGAACCGGCGCTCGCCGGTGTTGAACCAGGCTGCGGGACGGGTTCGCGGTGGACGTCCGAGCGCCGCGTCCATCCCCTCGTCGAGGACGGTGCTGATGTCGCGCTCCAGCTTGGTCCAGTCCGCTTCGGACAGTGACCCGTGGTCGACGTGCCAGCGGTAGTGGCGGCGCTCCGCCTCGACGCAGTCGCTGAGCATCCGGGCAAGCTCAGGGAGCGAGTGGACCTGGCGGCCGTTGCGAAAGGCAAAGTACGCGGTGTTGCGGAGCGCCGAGGACTGGTCCCGGTGGACGCGGTCCTCGTTGCGGCGCTCACTGGGCAGGTACTTGTGGTAGATGAACCCGCTGTCCAGCGCGCGTACGATCCAGCCGGCGTCGAGCAGCCGCACGCAGACGTCGGTCTCGTCGAGGAAGTAGTCGTACGTCTCGTCGAAGCCGCCGATCTCCAGCAGACGGTCGCGGCGGAACATCGAGTTCACACCGATCAGGCTGACGAAGCGTGCGCCGCGCGGCCGTGCGAGGAGCATTGTCGGGTTGGGCGGGTGCGACACCGAGGCGCCCTGGCCGATACGGTTCACGACGATGTACTTGGTCTGAAACTGGACGCCGGTGTGGTCGTACACGGGACCGCCCACCGCCGCCACCTCCTCCATGTCGAAGCCGGCCACCAGGTCGTCGAGCCACGCGGGATCGGGGTACGCGTCGTCATCGGTAAAGGCGACCAAATCTCCATCGGCCATCCGGATCCCGATGTTCCGCGAGCGCGACAGGTTGCGGTCCGAGCAGCGCCCCACCTTGATCCGCCCGGCGAATTCCGCGAGGACGTCCTCGGTTTGGTCCTCCGACGGCCCGTTGACCACGATGACCTCGAATCGGCGGTGGTCGAGCCGGGCCAGGCCGTCCAGCGTCCGCCTCAGGCTCGCGGCGCGGTTGTACGTGTTGACGACGATCGAGACTCTCAGTGTCGGCACTGCCATCACGCGTCGACGCAGATCCGCGACGTCACGTCGACAGATGTCCTCTGGTGGCTGCCACGCCGAAACTCCTCCAGCGATTGAACAGCATGGTCCCGCCGATAGCTCCGGCCAGACACACCTCCGGGATCGCGGGGATTCGGTATCGGGGTGCGACGATGGTGGTCATCGCCGGGACCATCAACAGCACAGTCGCGACGCCCGCTGTGAGCAGGAGTGCGCCGCGCAGCCGCCGTTCTTCTGAGTCCCGACCAAAGAGCAGCGCGGCAGCCGCCACTATCAGCGTGAGCAGGCAGACCGTACCGCGGACATGCGCATTGCTCTGATACACGGCCAGCACACGAACCAGGGAGGGCCGGATGATGGGGGTGGGGTCTTTGCCCTGGTAAGCCATGCCGGCCGCTCGCGCCTGATCCGGCAGGCTGTGGTCGCCGTTGAAGAGCATGTCATTGAACAGCGTCCTCTGGTCCCATGCGAACGACTTGACGATTCCGTCCCAGGCCACAGCGGCATAGGCGGCGGGCTGTGCTCTGATCGCTTCCACTGCGAATCGGCCAGCCAGCTCGTTGTACGCAGCTCCACCGAGGCCTGTCTTCCGGAGTGGTGAGTTGGCATCGAAGATGTACCAGACCTCGTTGCGCGCGCCCACCGGCTGTGTCGGGCACAGGCGTCGGAGCTGGTCGTCCGAAAACCGAACTTTGGAGCAGTCGACGAATTGGGTTGCTTCGCCGTACATGAAGATGCCGCTGCTGAGGGTCAGATTGACCTGGCCATAGGTCTGGGAGAACCACAGCGCGTAGACCCAGATCGGCAGCGCGAAAGCGACGCAGATCACCAGCAGCCTCGACCACGCAGGACGGGGAAGCAGCAGGAAGAGCGCTGTCACCGCTATCAGAGGCAGGCCCACCGTCCGAGTGAGGGCCGCCAGGGCGAGAAGGAGGCCGGCGGCCGCCACCAGTAGATGGGCCGGCCTGCCAGCCGGCCACAATAGCAGAACGAGCGCCACGACTATCAACGTCGCGAACAGTGACTCGGAGGCAAGCATCTGCTCTGTGGCAATGACGTACCCATCGAACAGGACCGGGATTGCGGTCAGCACCGCCACCCAGCGGGGAAGCCCGAGGCGCAATGATGTTGCGTATACCAACACTCCTACGCCGATGCCCATCACGTGCTGAACGCCGGTGACCAGTGAAAGGCTGTGCATGGGCAGCAACGGCCTCAGGACCAGCAGCGAATAGCCGCTCGGCCTCCAATTGTCCGGGTGGAGGTGTATGGCATCCTGCAGGTAGGCGATTGCGTCGCCGAGAATCCACCAGGCCGGCTGGATTGCGAACCACGCCATCATGCGCAGCATCACCGCTGGGGCGAGGACCGCCAGCAGGAGCCAGTGACGCAGTACGGCGTCGCCGGCTCTTTCCATTGTCACCGTACGGCCAGAAGCGGCATGGCTCACGACCAGGGGCAGTCGCATGCCTCGCACCCTGCTACCAGACACAGGGCGTTCGGCCGGGCGCGTCCGCGTCGACGCGCTCGCGCTGGGCCCCTTACTGGGTGAGACCGACGAGTCGCGACTCCACCGGGAAACGCTCATTCGGGCCACGGCTCCACCGAGACGGCGATCTCACAGCAAGCCGCTCCGCCGGGCGCGGGTCCGGTCGCCTCCTGCGCCAGCGCGACCCGTGCGATGTATTCGCCGGCCTTGTCCGGCGCTCGACAGCCGCCGATCAGGAGGCGCCGCCGGCCGGGAGTGATCAATCCGTGGATCTCGCCGCCCCATCGGAACCAGTCGCCGTGATCAGAGCGGCGCGGCAGCCACTCACAGACCCCGAAGGTTCCCGCGGCGCCGGCGCCGCCGACAGCGGCACGGCCCCAGTTGTTGATCGTCATTGAAAAGGGGACGGGCTGCCCCACGTGAAGTGGGAGGTCGGCATGTACCGCCGCCTTACTGACCAGCACCTGGTCGAGCTCGGATCCAGAG
>JALZAW010000403.1 GCA_030948155.1 Candidatus Dormiibacterota bacterium
GGCAGAGATTGCCTGCCAGGGCCTCCTTGATCTGGGCGTCAGACGGCTCTGGATTGCGCCGCAGCAGGTCGTCGGTCGCGACGATGAGTCCAGGCGTGCAGAACCCGCACTGCACAGCTCCCGTCTCCAGGAAAGCCGCTTGGATCGGGTGTAGAGTCCCCGGCTCGGCCAGCCCTTCCACAGTGACGATGTCGCTGCCCTGGGCCTGACCGGCCAGCACCAGACAGGCGCAGACCAGGGTGCCTTCCAGGTAGACCGAACAGGAGCCGCATTCGCCCTGCTCGCAGGCGTTCTTGGCCCCCGGCAGACCGAGCCGCTCGCGCAGGAACCAGAGCAGGCTCTCGCCAGGCCAGACCTGGTCAGCCTCCCTCACTTCGCCGTTCACGCGGCAGCTGATCCTCATCGCCCGGCGTGCTCCTGCCAGGCCCAGGCGAAGGTCCGCCGGGCGAGCACCGAGAGTGCTCGGCGCCGGTAGGCGGCAGTTCCCCTGACGTCATCGATAGGTCTGGCAGCCTGAGCCACCAGCTCACCGAACCGCTCCTGGGTCGAGGCGGGCAGGAGTCGACCAGAGCGCCAATGACCCCCCTCCGCCAGCGCCTCGGCGAGGAAATGCTCGGCTTCCGCGGCGCGCAGAGGGGTGGGCCCAGCGGAGCCGATCCCGGTGCCCACGGTCTCATGCTCCACGTCGAGCGCCAGGCCAAAGGAGCAGACGGCGATCACCATGGCGTTGCGGGTGCCCACTTTCGCGAACTGTTGCGGACCTGGAGCTGGGCGCAGCCAGAAGGCGGCAATCAGCTCATCCGGCTCCAGAGCGTTTCGCTTCGGACCGAGGAAGAATTCGTCGATCGGGATCTCCCGGCTGCCGCGTAAAGAGGTGACCTCGATGCTGGCGCCGCCAGCCAGCAGCGCGGGATGGGCGTCGCCGGCGGGTGAGGCCGAGCCCAGGTTGCCGCCCACCGTGCCGCGATTACGGATCTGAGGCGAGCCGACGCTGCGGGAGGCGAGCGCCAGGCCGGGGAGCCGGTCGCTCAGCTCGCTGATGACGCGGCTATAGGAGACGCCGGCTCCCACTCGCAGCCTGCCGTTGGCGGGGTGCCACTCGCTCAGCTCAGCCACCCGATTCAGGTCGAGGATCACCTCCGGCCGGTGGCGGTCGAAGTTCAAATCCACCAGCACATCAGTGCCGCCCGCGATGGGGAGGGCTTCCGGCTGGGCGGTTTTCATCGCCAGCGCCTCGCGCCAGGTCGCCGGTTGCAGGAACTCCATCACCAAGCTCTGCCGGACGGGGGCGCCTCGTCGCGCGTGAGACAACCTTCGATGAGGCCGTAAGGACGGTCGGCGGCGTAATAGACCTCGTCGTGGTTCTCCAGGGCGAAAGGCGAGAGGTCGACCAGGAAGTGGTGTTTATTGGGCATGGCCAGCCGGATCTCGGCCACCTCCGGCAGGCTCTCCAGGACCGCCCGGCCCATGTCGTAGAGAGTCTGCTGGAGGGACAGGCTGTGGGCCGCGGCAAACGTCTCCAGCAGCCGGCTCCGAGCCGTCGCAAAGCAGGCGGAGTGATCGGCCTCAGCTCTCGCGTAGCGCCAGCGGGCCGTGACTGAGGTGGCCAGGATCCGGTCCCGGGTCTCCGGCAGCGTCGTGTAGCGATCCTTCAGGTAACCCCAGAACTCCGAGCCCGTCGTCTTCAGGACGGTCAGCTCGGTGAGACCGGCGACCACCCAGGCCTCCCCACCGCTGGCGGTCACAGTGGCCAGCCGCTTCTCGGTCCCGCCGCGAACGAAGGCGTGGGGATGAGGCCTACCGTCGACGCTGAGCCGCTGCCAGCTGTGCTGCTCGATGGCCACCCGGGCCTCGCGGACCGGCCGGTAGCTGCCGGCGAAGTGGCGAGCCAGGCGAAGGCCGAACTCCTCCAACTCGCCCACGCCTTCCTGGGCGAAGGCGAAGACCGTGTTCTTCTGGCTGTCGGTGGGTAGGACGTTGGAGTTGTCGCCGGTCAGGTGGACTGATTCGAAGTCGCCGGCAAGAGCGACGCTGACCGTCAGGTCGGACAGCTCATGGGCGCCGCTGCCCCTGTCGACGTAGACCAGATGCGTCTCCGCCTTGCCGTAACGGTTGTCGCCCAGGATGATGCTCATGGCGGTACACTCCCGATTTGAGCACAAACCCGTTCAGCGGTGGCCGTGGCCAGGGGGCGGGGGACTCGAAGGTCGGGCGGTAGGCACTGCTTTTTGCGCCTTGGGGGCGGCCGTATTTCCCTTCAGCCGCTGCCGGCGCGTTCTTCCAGCCAGAGGCGATAGTGCCGGTTGCCGGCAGCCCGAACGCTCACGGATGATCTGCACCGGCGCAGCCAGGCCTCAAAGCGGCGAGCCGCCCGGGCGTCACTCTCAGCCAGGACCAGTGTGTGGTTGGCCCGGCAGGCCGCCAGAAGCGCTACCCCTATGCGGTGGCTGAACACCTCTCCCGAGGGCAGATGCACCACTGCCCCGCCGCGTCCGGCAAGGTCTCCGATGTGAGCTGCGAGCAGGCCGTTCAGCCGGCGCAGCAGCGGCGGCTCGCCCTGCCGCTTGGATTGAAACAGGCAGTGGGGGTGAAGCTCGAAGAGCCGGACCTGGTCCTCGATGGTGTCGACGCAGG
Source organism: Candidatus Dormiibacterota bacterium (assembly GCA_030948155.1). Classification (GTDB taxonomy): domain Bacteria; phylum Chloroflexota; class Dormibacteria; order Dormibacterales; family Dormibacteraceae; genus Dormiibacter. The sequence goes on from JALZAW010000403.1 coordinate 2,635, forward strand.
CTGAATAGACGAGGGGAATGCAGTTGGCGTGGCGACGGCGTAAGCGCTGGAGGACCATCTCCACTGTGACGGACCGCTCGTCGACCGGGACGCTGGCCATGTCGAGATCCAGCACTGCCACCAGCGGTTCCCGCCGTTCCAGCAGCGACAGCGCCCGGCGAGGACTGGCCGCGGGGAGTGCCTCGAGGCCCGCCCGATCGACGGCAAGGGTAAGCACCTTCAGCTCTTCCGGGGTGTCTTCCAGCAGCAGCACCGGGGGTGCCGACCACATCTAATTAGCTGCCGCAAGGGCCGGACGGCCCATAGTCCATCAGAGCTGCAAGCCCGGGCATGCCGCCAATGATGCGCCTGGTCCCCGACTGGGGCAAGCCTCTTTACAGATGCCGCTCGGTTTTGTGGCCCAGTCAGGCCCTTGTTTGGTTCATGTAAAGAAGCTGGCCACCTGCTGAGTCGGCGGCTAGCGTCACAACTGACATGAAGAGGCTTTCGCCAACCGATCAGCAAACCGCGGAG
>JALZAW010000404.1 GCA_030948155.1 Candidatus Dormiibacterota bacterium
ACTGCCTTTCCGGTTCGCGGGCGGCCTCGCTCTGACTCTCCCCGCTCTTGTCTTCATCTTCTTCATGCGTCCCTACCTGTTCAGCGCCTTCGGTCAGGCGCGTAGCTGACGCGATGGCCGGCATCACTATCGAGTCCATCACCAAGTCCTTCGCGGGCGTCACTGCTGTCGACAACGTCTCCCTGACCATCGAGGACGGCGAGTTCATGGTTTTGCTCGGTCCGAGTGGGTGCGGCAAGACCACGCTCCTGCGTCTCATCGCGGGTTTCGATCTGCCAGACTCCGGCAGAATCGCCATCGGCGACCGCGATGTCACTGATTCGCCCCCCGGACGTCGCGACATCGCGATGGTATTTCAGAGTTACGCACTCTTCCCCCACCTTCGGGTGTCCGACAACATCGCATTCGGACTGCGCATGCATCACGTGGGCAAGGACGAGGTGACGTCACGGGTCCGCGAGGCGGCGGAGCTGATGGGCATCGAGGCCCTCCTGAACCGCTATCCCACGCAGCTCAGCGGCGGCCAGCGACAGCGTGTAGCGGTGGCCAGAGCCCTCGTGATGAGGCCCTCGGTGATACTGATGGACGAGCCGCTGAGCAATCTCGACGCCCTGCTTCGACTTCAGATGCGCGCCGAACTCAAACACCTGCTGCAGGACATCAAGACGACGACCGTCTACGTAACGCATGATCAGGTCGAAGCCCTGAGCATGGGCGACCGCACGGCTGTCATGCGGGATGGCGCGGTCCTGCAGTGCGCTTCGCCGATGGAGGTCTACGACCGTCCGGGCGATATTTTCGTGGCAACCTTCATCGGGAACCCTCCGATGAACATAGTTCGCGCTGTGGCCCATGATTCTGTAGTGAGGGTGGAGGGAGTGGAGGTCGCATTGCCCGAGGCCGGCAATCTTCCCGCCGGCGCCCACGTCAGGATCGGCATCCGGGCTGAGAACATCGAGGTCCACAAGGAGGCAGTGGCCGGCGCCCTGCCAGCGACGGTGGCAGTCATTGAACCGTTGGGCTCGCATCTCCTGCTGACGCTTGCCGTCGGCGCCGAGAGCATCAAGGCGTCAGTGCGGACGGACTTCGCAGTCAAGCGAGGCGACCCTCTCTGGCTCGAGCTGCGTCAGGGGAGTGTGCGTCTGCTTGGTGCCGCGAACGAGTCAGGCCGATCGAGCTGAGCAGGACATCCAGCTAGCTGAGGAGGACAGTCAGGTGCGGTCGCGGTCCGGCTTGGTCCCGCCAGGATGGCTGGCCCGGCTAGGCTATCAGGTCCCCGAGTAGTCGAAACGTTCCTACCCCCCTCCCAACCTCCCCCCGCGCCGCGGGTGGAGGACGTCTGACCTTCCTCGGCATCTCAGGATCTCGGGAACCGGACAGGCTAGGCTATCAGCGTGATTGCGCCTGACCTCAACACTCTGGCCCGGGATCTGGCGGCGGCGGCGTACCTGGAGGGAGACTTCGTGCTTCGTTCGGGCCGTCGTTCGCAGTATTACTTCGACAAGTATTTATTCGAAACCCAGCCCTCGCTCCTGCGCCGGACGGGGCGGGCGCTGGCCCGGCTGGTACCCCCTACCACACAACGGCTGGCGGCTCCGGAGCTGGGCGCCATCTTGCTTGGCGCGGCGGTCTCGCTGGAGCTCGATCTGCCGCTCGTTCTGGTGCGCAAGGAAGCCAAGGATCACGGCACGGGCCGCTCGTTGGAGGGACGGCTCGAGCCAGGTGAGCGGGTGACAGTCATCGAGGACGTGCTGACGACCGGGGGCGCTGGCATCGACGCCATCACCAAGCTGCGGGACGCAGGGGCTCAGGTGATCTGCCTGCTGGGCGTGCTGGACCGCGAGGAGGGCGCTCGGGAGGCCATCGAAACGCTTGGAGTGGCGTTCAAACCGCTCTTCCGGAAGTCAGACCTGGGTGTCTGACTTCGTCATCCGGGGCGCCCTGGTCCTCACCGGAGAGGGCCCCCGCCCGGTTGACGTCAGCGTGAGAGGTGGGTTGCTGGAGGCGGTCGGCACGGTTCCTGAGACGGATCTCGAGACGGTTGACGCGGCCGGGCTCTGGCTCCTGCCCGGTGCCATCGACGCCCACGTCCACAGCCGGGACCCCGGCCTGCCGGAGAAGGAGGACTTCATCTCGCTCACGCGAGCAGCGGCAGCGGGTGGGGTCACCACGTTGGTCGACATGCCCAACACAGTGCCCGCGGTGGACAGCCCGGCGGTGTTCCTGGAAAAGGCCGAGCGCCTCAGCGAGCGCTCTCTGGTCGACTTCGGACTTTGGGGCATTGTCCGTTCGTCTTCCCAGCCGGACGATCTGCTCGGGCTGCTGGAAGCAGGGGCCATGGGCGTCAAGGCGCTGCTCGGCTATGCGCTCAGCAAGGAAGACGGCCGGGTCGTCTACACCCTCGACTTCGGCCAGCCTGGCATTGAGGCCCCGCCCGACTACGGCACCCTGGTTCGCCTGGCCCCGGCGCTCGCCCGCGTCGACGGTGTGCTTGCAGTTCACGCCGAAGACCCCGGTGTGCTGCGCGAGTTGGAGCGCCCCGCCACTGCGTACAGAGACGTCCTCGCAGCCAGGCCGGCCGTGGGGGAAGCTATCGCCATTGCGGCCCTGGGTCAAATCTCGCTGGCTACCGGCGTTCGCGTACGCGTAGTGCATATCTCCAGCGAGCTGGGCTTGAATGCCGCTCGCTCGGCGCAGGCGGCTGGCGCCCGGCTGGACCTCGAGACCTGCCCCCACTACCTCTGGCTCACCGCCGAAGACGCAGAGCGTCAAGGGCCGCGGATGAAGGTCTACCCCCCGGTGAAGCAGCCCACCGACCGGACCGCCCTCATCGCCGCCGTCAAGGACAAGGTCGTCCCAAGCGTCGCCACAGACCACGCGCCCCACACGGACGAGGAGAAGCTGGGCCGCTCCTGGACCGATACAGCACCCGGCAGTCCCGGAGTTCAGATGCTCTACCTGAGCTGCCTTGAGTTGGCCCGCCGCCTAGGTGATCCCTGGTCGGCGGCGAGCTGGGTCGCGGAAGGCCCGGCCCGCGCTCTCAAACTGCATCCCCGAAAGGGGCTGATCGCTCCCGGTGCGGAGGCGGATCTGGTGCTGGTCGACCCGGCGGCGGCCACTGTCGTCGAGCCGAAGATCATGCATTCG
>JALZAW010000405.1 GCA_030948155.1 Candidatus Dormiibacterota bacterium
GCATGTTCGGTCGGATACAGATGGCTGGGGCGGTAGGATTCGAACCCACGATCTCCTGATCCAGAGTCAGGCGCCTTACCAACTTGGCCACGCCCCAATTAACAGTGCTTCGCCTGACTCCTGGGTTACGAATCACTGACTCGCTCTGGAGGGACCAGGCAAACTCCGCGTCAAATCATACCGGCTGCATCGACGGCGCCAGCTGACTCGGAGGTGCTGCCGAAGTCGGTCTGGGATCCGTCGACCCGGGGCAACGGGCAGGGGCTCACGATGGGCCGGCAGCCGACGACCGAGCGTCCGCCTCGCTCCCCCGGACCCACTCGACCAACGCGGTTCGTGAGAAGCGCCACTCCCCACCAAGCCTCCGCCCGGGCAGCTCGCCCGACTCGGCCAGCTCGAGCACGACCGGCACCGGCAGCTGCAGGAGCTGCCCGGCCTGCTCGGGCGTCATCACCTCCGGTTGCTCCTGCTCGTACGGGTGAAACGCATAGTGGCCGACCTTCACGGCAGGTTCGCCGAGCTCGACTGTGACCCGGCGCGGCTCCATCAGCGCACCCAGAGCCTCCAGGCCGTCGCGGCTGTCAGGGTCGACATACCTTGAAACGAGGCTGGTGACAAGATCCTTTTTGGGGATGCTCAGGACCTCGGCCGCACGGGCCAGCTTGTCGGCCGCCGGCTCCGGCAGGCGGACGTAGAGCGCGCTGGTCAACTCTTGGTTCTTTCGCATATCCAGAAGATATACGATAGCTATTCGACAGTCAACCGCCGGCCCGCACCGTCGACCCGGCAGCGACGGCGGTTTCGAACGGCTGCCGCACAGCCGTGGATAAGTAGCTTGCTGCCGCCACCCAAGCTACTTCCGAGTGGTGGCCCGCCTAAACCACTCTCGACGGCCGGCGACCGACCGCGCCTACGGCTGGCGTCCCGGCTCGACGCGGCTTGTCGCGGTCGGCTCCTGGGTCCGGCGCGAGCGGGCGGCCGCGGCCGCGCCCGGCACGACTCGCCGGATCGGCGCGGGGATCCGGCCCCGCTGGCCCATCAGGACGTCGAAACCCTGCGCCAGCAGTTGACGGGCACGAAAGAGGTTCAATGCCCAGCCGACACCGAGGACGCGATCCGTGAATAGTCGGTGGTCCGCCGGGTTCCAGTAGGCGGCTCGGAGCCGCTGCCAGGTCGGCGGCCGGAAGTCGTACGGGACGAGGCCGAGCAGATGCCCCTGCCACGTCCGCTCAGCCTCCGGTTTGGCCATCTCCTGGGAGATGGCGGCTACCATGAGACCGAATCCCGCCCACTTGATTACCCGCCTCATCCGCCGGAGCATCTTCATATCTTGATTATCCTGCTGACTCCCATCGCCCCCCGACTCTACGCCGGTAAGGGGCCTAATCGACACCGGCTCACGGATCTGTCTGATCCTAACGCGGCGCGGCGGTGAGGCGACTATGGTCCCGGCGCTGGCTGGGCTGGCTCATGCCCGGCCTCGAGATCAAGCGCTGGGTTCTGCTCCTGATGCTCGCCATCCTGATCATCGACCTCGGCGCCAGCTACGCCTTGAAGGCCATCTACACGGAGGTCAACTTCCCGGGCTGGGTAGCCGGGCTCACCCTGCAGTTCTGGCCGAAGCCGGTGCGCGCGCTGATCTTTGTGGTTGCGGGGCTCGGCCTCCTCGGCTTCTCCATCGCGATGCTTCAGCGCTCGATGCTGGGCCCCTTCCTGCCGGGTGGCGGCGGCCGGAGCACGGCCGAGGTCATCTACTCCTTCCGGACCCGGCGGCGCGGACCGCGGCTGGTCGCGATCGGGGGCGGGACCGGCATGTCGACGCTGCTCCGCGGCCTCAAGGAGTACACCAGCAACCTGGCGGCAGTGGTGACGGTGGCCGACGACGGCGGCTCCAGCGGGCGCCTTCGAGAGGAATACCGAATCCTGCCGCCCGGTGACTTCCGGCAGTGCCTGATCGCGCTGGCCGACGCCGAGCCGCTGGTGAAAGAACTCTTCAACCATCGCTTCAAGGAGGGTTCGCTCAACGGCCACTCCTTCGGCAACCTGTTCATCATGGCCATGGCCGAGGTCACGGGGAGCTTCGAGCACGCACTTCGGGAGTCCGGCCGGGTGCTGGCGGTGCGCGGCGCGATCATCCCCTCGACGCTGCACGACGTGACCTTGGTGGCCAGTGTGAACGGCTCCATGATCGAGGGCGAATCCAAGATCCCGCTCCAGCGCGCGCCGATCACCCGCGTGTTCCTGAAGCCTGAGGGGGCCGAGCTCAACCCGGAGGCAGCGCTCGCGATCATGAACGCGGAGCTGATCGTGATCGGCCCCGGCTCCCTCTACACGTCCATACTGCCGAACCTGATGGTTCCGGGCATGATCGACTGCATCCGTCGCTCTCCGGCCTTGAAGGTGTTCGTCTGCAACGTCGCCTCCCAGCCCGGCGAGACGGACAGCTACGACGTGAGCCAGTACCTGCGAACGATGCGCGAGCACGTCGACGCCGACCTCTTCGACTACGTGATCGTGAACTCGAACCTCAACCACCGGCCGACGGGCGGCCAGAGCCAGGTTACGTTCGACTATGAGGACGCTCTGCGCGAGGCACCCCAGGTTCGCTTCATCGCGGGCGACGTCGTCAACAGCCGCATCCCCTCACACCACGACCAAGACAAGCTGGCCCGCGTGATCATGAAGCGCGTCTGGGAGGCCTGAACACCGAGCCTGAGCCGTCAGGCTCAGCCTGCGGCGGCCGCTCGGGGCACCTCGGCTGCCGTCTCCGCCTGACCCTTTGACCAGCGCCGGGCCACCAACTCCACGATCAGCATGGCCACGGCCACGAAGACCAGGCCGAAGAGCACGTCCACGACGTAGTGCTCGCCCAGGTAGACGATCGCGAACCAGACGCACCCGGCCCAGCCGAAGAGAGCCAGCGAGAGGGCACGATAGCGGCTCCAGGCCATGACCGCGGCCAGAGTCGGGTAGGCCGCGTGCAGGGAGGGGAAGGCGGCGTAGCGGTTCGGATTGAGGTGGGAGTACACGGGCGAGATCAGGTAGTCGACGTGCAGCTTTTGGATCGTGACGTCCGAGATCTTGACCACCTCATGCGGGAACTGGAGCCAGGGCGGGGTGCTGGGGTAGAAGAGGTAGAAGG
>JALZAW010000406.1 GCA_030948155.1 Candidatus Dormiibacterota bacterium
GGCCAGCACGTAGGCGCAGAGGGCGTCGGTGATCGCCAGCGCGAGGTTCGTGACCGCGATCGCGACGGCGGTAATGCCGATGGAGCCCGGAGCCCAGCCGAACCAGGAGGAGGCCACGAGTCCAAGGCGGCGGCTGGCGATGTACTGCAGGACCGCGAGGAGGAGAGCGATGAGCAGGATCCAGACCCCGATCGTGGTCATCTTGTTGTAGATCGGGAGGAACCAGTTGCCGCCCGCGTTGGGCGCGTTGAGCTGACTGTTCAGCTGCTTACTCAGCCCGCTCGCGCCGTTCTCGGCACCCTGGGCCAGGGCAGTCAGTCCGACGTCCTGGCCGGGTAGCGGCGCCTGCACCGGCGGCTGGCCCACCCCCGGGCTTGGGCTCGGGGTGGCAGTCGGGCGGGCCGAGGCGGTCGGCGTCCCGAACGCCTGAGGCTGCGGCGGTGGGGTGGCAAAGCCGGACGGCTGCGGCGCAGGAAGGGACGGCAGAGGGACGCAGACGATTGGCGCGCAGGGCGCGGCGTGGGCGTCAACGAGAGACCACCAGATGAGGCCGAAGATCCCGGCCAGGACGGTGGCCAGGCTTATGTAAAGACGAACCGAGAGCGGTAGCCGGCGGACCTTAGACCACATAGCGGTACCGCTGGAAGCCGCGCAGCTGGTCAGGTAGCGCGTTGTTGTCGCTGCCGGGGGCAGGGCCTACGTCGGACTGCGCATTCGAGATTCGCCAGGAGCCGCCTTCCCAGACCAGCGAGAGCGTCGCGGTCTGCCAGAAGGCCTGCGTCGGGGCGGCACCGTCGATCGCGACGAGCTCGATCCACCAGACGGCCACAGAGACCGACCAGCCATTCCACTCCGAAGTGACCTTGTAGGCGAGCGGCTGCGGCTGCAGGACGACCGTCGCGCCCTTCTGCTTCGCCGCGCGAAGCCCAAAGTTGGACTCCATCTGGTCGCCCGCGTCCTGGCTGTCCTTGACGAGCTGCCCCGCGTACTGCCCTGAGCCGGCCCGCTTCTCGAAGGCGGCGAGCTTGTCGGAGTCGAGGAGGAGCTGCCCGTTGATGGTGGTGAGGTAGAAGGTCGCCGCGCCCACCGCCCCGGCCTCGGTGCGCGGGTAGCCTGCGGCCGGCGCCGACGTCGAGGGCTGGGCGGGCGCCGGCCGACCCGTCGTCGTGATGGTCAGGTGCTGAGCCAGGAACCAGCCGACGAGTAGGAGGGCCGCCAGCGCCGGCCCTATGGCGTAGAGGTGGCGCCGGAAGCTGCTTGCGGTCGGGTAGCCCGCTGCCTCGGAGAGCATCAGTGCCAGGACGCCCCGAAGTTCACAAGGTGGTTGACCCAGATCGCGGCCCCGCCGATGAGGGCGGCGCCGAGTCCAGAGACCACCAGGCCGGAGAGGCCGCCGAGGGCCAGGATCGAGTTGCCGGCGGTCCGGCCGACCGCCGTGACGATCGTGCTGATGATGAGGCCGATCACGCAGAAGATCAGGCCCCAGAAGCCGAGCGTGTTGGCGAAGTCCATGAGGCTGCCGGCGCCGGGGATGTTGGCGTTGGGAGCGGGGTTGTAGTTGCCGATCTGGGCCAGCCAGACGGTGGCCAGTGCGAACAACGAATTCATTGAGTTGGTCCTCCACTTGGGAATTGGGATTGACGATCCGACGGCGGCAACCAAGTCGTGTGACCTCCTGACTTACGAGATCGACCTGCTGAGCAGAGGCGGCTAAGGCCGCCCACGAAGAACCCCAGCACACCGAGACCCGCTCTCGACCGGCTCGAGATACCTCCCGGCCGCACCGTGGGGCGGCGGGGGTGTCCGAGTCTCCGTAGGCAGCCGTGTCGAAAGGCGACCTGGTGAGCCGTAGAGCGAGACCGTCACAGGATTGCGCGGACCGCTGCGCGCGTGTGGCCGCACCTCAGGCCGGCTGCGGAAGGAGCCGGAAAGGGCTCCCTCCGCGCACCGACCCTGCGAGGAGGGGGGGCAAGATAAATGCGCGACCCTGGCAGCGAAGGGAATCCCCTTCGCTTCATCGCCGCCAAAAGCGCAACCCAGTGGACCGCTGACTCGCCGCGGGCAAGGTCACCGAGTGTGACAAACCCAATCGCTGGTCCATTGCCGTTCGAGATTGCCTGCCCCGAAGACCAATTGCAAGGCATTGACTATTAAGTTCTTTCCATTGCCCACCGTGCTCCGGCGCACTGTAGTAGCTACAGTCACCATGGGCACCATGGCGCCACCTAGTGTGAAAGAAGCCATGGTGTCTGCGAGATCAATGTATGGGCCTACCGATGCAGGCGACGCGCACCCAGCACCACGATGGCTGTAGTGACCATCCCAGCTATGGCACAGTCAAGGCCTGTAGCTGCTATGACGACGTCGTCACGGCTTTAGGCGCTTCTTGATGGCCTCAAGGCGATCTTCTGTGCTCAATTGTTCGAAACGGTCGAGTGCAGCGGCCATGATCACCGAGGGCCCTCGTTGGCCCATCGGGAGGTTTGCAGCTAGTGCCTCGCCGTGCATCTGACGCACCCGCCGCAGCATCTCCTCGCTGGCGTAGAGGTGAAGGCGCTGGTATCGGCGGCCCGGCACGGCTGACTCTGATGTGCTTGAGCTCTCGATCGGTGGCACCAAGTCGCGGCGCTTGGCTGTGCTGGTCGGTCTCTGAGCGTTTCTGGTAGCGGGCTCGACGTCCTGCGGCGGCGAGGGCTTTGCTCCGGTCAGGCCCTTGAAGAGACTCGGGTTGAGACTCGGCTTCCTACCTTTCATGGCATGACCTCCGCCGGCACCTCGGTGGCCACCGCCTGAAGGATCGCGGCGGCCAGGGCGCGGTACGCTTCGGCGACCTCCGCTGGCTCCGAACCATCGGTCGCGCCCAGCTCCTGGGCGGCCACCAGCCGCTCCACGGCGGTCCTCTTGGGGACTGGCTGGAAGACCGGTAGGCCGGAGTTGTGCAAGAGGGGGAGACCGTCGCGATCTACCTGCTGACGCCGGTCGTAGCTGGTGGGCAGAACGCCGAGCAGCCGGCCCTCACCATCCCCTCCGCCCGGAAGGTCTCCAGCCAGCTCAGGAACCGACTCAGCCCATTGAGCGCGACGTTGGTGAGGTTGACGGGTGAGACAAGAAGGTCGGCGGCGGCCAGGGCGTTGAC
>JALZAW010000407.1 GCA_030948155.1 Candidatus Dormiibacterota bacterium
GAGCAGCCGCCGCCAGCGCATTGGCAACGTTGAACCGCCCCACCAGCGGCAGCCGCGCTTCCGTCCGCTGACCACCGACTGAGAGCCAGAAGGATGTGCCGGCGGGCGCCGGCCGGAGGTCGTGGGCGCTCACATCCGCCACCGTGTCGATGGCCCAGGTCAGCTGCCGCTCGATGGGGAGGTCGCGCAGGTATCGCAGAGCGGCGATGTCAGCAAGGTTGAGCACCGCCGTCTTGGCGACTCCTTTCGGGTAGGCGGCAGCGCACAGCTCGATCAACCGGCCTTTCGTTTGCAGGTAGTCGGCCCATGTCCGGTGGTACTCGAGATGGTCGTGTCCAACGTTGGTGACCGCTACCGCGTCGAAGTCACAGGCGGAGACACGTCCCTGGTCCAGAGCGTGCGAGCTGACTTCCAGGACCGCTGCTGAGCGGCCGGCGCCGATCATCGCCTGCAGGGCCTCCTGCACCTGCGGAGCCTCGAGCGTCGTCTTGCCCGAAGCGTTGACTGAGTCACCTCCTGCGCCGGCCTGCCCGACAGTGGAGAGATAGCCGGCCGGCTGGCGGCAGGCGTTGAGCAGGTGCGCAGTCAGGTGGGTCACTGTGGTCTTGCCGTCAGTGCCGGTGACACCGGCCATCAGAAGCCGGCGCGCGGGCCTGCCGAGCAGCCCTGCGGCCAGCTCGCCGAGCGTCCAGCGGGTCTCCGGCAGCAGCAGCTGCGGCACTGTCGAGGGCAGCTCCACTGTCCTCTCCCCGGCAACTGCGGCGCCCTTGTCGGCAGCTGCCGCCGCGTAGTCGTGGCCATCCACGCGCAGGCCTTTTAGCGCTACGAAGAGCGCCCCCGGCCGGGCCTGGCGCGAGTCCTGGATCACAGCGTCGATCACGGTGGCGCCGCCGCACAGGACCCGAGCGCCGGGCACCGCGGCAGCCAGTTGGGAAAGCAGCATCGGTCTATAAGTGAACGCTATGAGGCCGGAGCGAGTGCTGGTCATGGGCATCGTCAACGTGACGCCGGACTCCTTCAGCGGGGACGGCATCATGGCGGCCGAGGCAGCCGTGGCGCATGGCCTGGCGCTGGCGCGGGACGGTGCCGACATCGTCGACGTCGGGGGCGAATCCACCCGACCCGGTCATCAACCGGTCACCGAGGGGGAGGAGATGCGCCGAGTCCTGCCCGTTGTCGAGGCACTTGCCGGCCGCGGCCTCAAGGTTTCCATCGACACCAGCAAGCGGTCGGTCGCGGCGGCAGCGCTGGCGGCGGGAGCTCGCATGGTCAACGACGTCTGGGGCCTCCAGCGCTCGCCGGAACTGGCGCGGCTGGCGGCTGAGCATGGTGCCGAGCTGGTTGTCATGCACAACCAGGAGGGGAGTGGCTACGGACAGGACCTGATGGCCGAGATCAAGCGCAGCCTGCGCCAATCCCTTGCCCTGGCCCAGGCGGCGGGCCTGCCGCCCGAGCGCACCTGGGTTGATCCCGGGATTGGCTTCGGCAAGCTGGCCGCTCACAATGTGGAGGTGCTGCGGCGCCTGGCAGAGCTGCATGAGCTGGGGCAACCCATCCTTCTCGGCACCTCCCGCAAGTCCTTTCTGGAGCGGGTCTTCGGCCAACCGCTTCCCATGCGAGCCTGGGGCACAGCCGCCACCGTCGCCGCCGGCGTCCTCCGCGGCGTGGGCATGGTTCGAGTCCACGACGTCAAGGAGATGGTGGCCGTCGTCCGGGTGGCTGAGGCGCTCCGCCAGCCATGACCGTCGCCTACGTTGGACTTGGCTCCAACCTGGGCAACCGGGCAGAGAACCTGGCTCAGGCACGGCGGCTGCTGGCCCAAAACGGCGCCCAAATCCTGCGGGCCAGCAGCGTTATCGAAACAGAGCCTTGGGGTGTGCGCAAGCAGCCAAGCTTCTTGAACCAGGTGTTGGAGGTGGAATGGTGGACCGACGCCCGCAGCCTGCTGCTGCTGGCGCAGGAAGTTGAGGCTCAGGTCGGGCGAAGACAGACCTACCGTTGGGGACCGCGAGATATTGACGTGGACATCCTTCTCTTCGGCGACGAGCAGATCGCAGAGCCTGACCTGCAGGTACCCCATCCCCGGCTGTGGGAACGAGAGTTCGTCCTGCGCTCCCTGCGGGAGCTCGGCGTTCCGGCCCCCACCGGCTGAGCGAGGCCGGCACATACTGTCCAAAGTGAGCGGGCACGAGCAGGTTGACGGTGTTGAGGCGCACTATCGGGAGTTGACGGCGGCGTGAGAGTCGCCTGGCTCGGCCACCGCTCCAGCACAGGCGCCGACGGCCTGATCACCTACTCCCGGCAGATCACGAGCGCGCTGGAGCAGAGCGGCGTGGAGGTTCTCTTCCTCCACCACGAGCGAGAACTGGTCGATGGGGCTTCGATCGCTTTGGAGTCCCTCAGGCTTTCCCATCGGCTGGTGATCGCCCCGCCTGGCTCGCGACGAAGACTGGCCGAGCTGCTCACCCGGCATGAGGTGGACCTGGTCCATGTCTCACTCTCCTTCTCGAGCCTCGATTTCAACCTGCCGCGCCTCTGCCACCGATTGGGCATTCCGATAGTGGCGACGTTCCACGCGCCCTTTGACACGCGGCTTTCCGTCTGGCGCGGCATCTCCTCAGCTGTCTACCGCCTTTACTCCCCGGCTCTGGCCGAGTGCGACGCGGTGATCATCTTCAGCCAGGCTCAGAAGGAGATCCTGAGCGGCCTGGGCGTGCCGCCCAGAGTAATCCACGTCCTTCCCAACGGCGTTGACATCGATCGCTACTCACCAGGTCCCAGCCAGGCGTTGGAGACATTTGGTTGCCGGCGCCTCTACAGCTACGTCGGCCGCCTGGATCCGGAGAAGAACGTCGACGTGCTCCTCTCGTCCTTCCTGGACGCGGAGCCGCCGCCTGACCACCGGCTGGTGGTTGTGGGCGGCGGCGTCGAGCGGAGAAAGCTGGAACGGCGCTTCAAGGATCCGCGCGTCAGATTCATGGGGGTGGTCACCGAGGAGCGGTCGCGGATCGACCTCCTGCGGGGCTCGGACGCATTCTTTCTCCCCTCCAGCGTCGAGGGGCTTTCGCTCGCCATGCTGGAGGCGATGGCCTGCGGCGTCACCACGGTGGCCACCGATGTGGGGAGCG
>JALZAW010000408.1:0-1586 GCA_030948155.1 Candidatus Dormiibacterota bacterium
CGAACCCTCGCGTTCGGGCGGGGGGCCTCCATAGAGGAGCCGCCGTACGAGCTGGCGGTGTTGGTCGAGGCGCTTGCCGCCCTCGAGGATTGGCCTGCTCTCGCCGCCGTCCTACCGGTGGCCCGTGGGCGGGTCGCATACCTCGCGTGGCTCGGGCCGGCGATCGATCGGGCGGAGGCCGCCCGACTTTCCGCGGAGGGCGATGTCGAGGGAGCCCGGGCGGCGCTCGGCCGCGCGCTCGCGACGTACGGCCGCCTTGGTATGGCGGAGGAGGTCGCGGTGACCCACGAACGCCTGGCGGGCAGGGCGGAACGCAAAATCTGAGCCCGTCGTGTCGGCCCGGAACTCCCGGCGCTGACCGAGCCGCAACCTAGGTGATGTTCCTGGATAGATATGGCAGCGCTCAGGCGACAGCCATGAGCTCGCTGAGCCAGCTATCCAGGTGCGCCAGCTGGGGGATGTTCTCGAAGCCACGATCGACAAAGGGAGTGCCTTCGTAGCGTTCGGCTGGGGTAAGCCATCCGAGTACCCCGCTCAGACGGTGATAGTTGTAGTAGGTCGCGAAGCTGGTCATAGCAAATTCGGCCTGGACGAGGCTGTTGAATCGTTGGCGGTCGAGGACTTCCTGCTGGAGGATGTCCCAAAATGCCTCGATCTTGCCGTTGGTCCAAGGCGAGTTGATCTGGGTGCGTAGATGTCGAACCCGGAGGTCGCGCAAGTGTTTGCCAAATCGCGTGAGCACGCCGGGCAACCAGGTCACAAAGGGCTGGCCGTTGTCGCTCATGAGCTCAAGAGGCTGGCCGCAGAGTTCAAAGCATTCGTCAAGCCAGCTCAGCACCCCGGCGGCTGTGGTCCCGGTCAGGATTGTCAGCCCGATCACGAACCGCGAGTGGTCGTCCACCAAGCCGAGGATCCAAGTCCTGACGTATTCGCGACCGCTCAGGTTGATGAAGAAAGGGCCTTTGATATCGACGTGCCAGAGTTCGTTGGGCTGGCTTCGCTCGTAGCGTGGGCCAGGAGCGCGCGGCACGGTTCCACGGCTACAACCGAGCGTCTTGAAGAGCTGGTCGATGTGGCCAGGGCTGACTCTGAATATCTGTCGGCGCCTCATCTCGGCCGCGATTCGCTTTGAGTTCCAGTAGGTGTGAAGGCGGATGGCGATGACGACCGTGTCGACCCACGCAGGCGTCGTGGTACGAAGCCGGTGCGGTCGCCGGCAGCCGTCCTGAAGGCCTTCGATGCCCTTGGCTTCGAAGATCGCGGACCATCGGTAAAGCGAGCGCTGCGGCACTCCAATCTCACCTGCGGCAGCCTCGATACCAACCTCCTGAGCACGCCTAACGGCTCGCATCCGCTTCCGGACGCCGTCAAGGTTCGGCCGGTTGTCAGCGCCGGAAGGCCGCCCGTTCTGGGTCGCGAGGAACAGGAATCCAGGACCCTCCTGGTAGTGGTTTCGCCGGGTGGCCCGGTGCGGGTCCGCCGCCCTGGATGGAGTGATCTCTGGCATGCCGGCACGCTAGTGCCGATCTCTGCCATATGTATCGAGGAATTACACCTAGGCTGAATCGTCAGCTGTTGAGGACTGT
>JALZAW010000408.1:1596-3118 GCA_030948155.1 Candidatus Dormiibacterota bacterium
CAGGTCGATTTCGACGATCTTCCCGCGTGTGACGGTGAAGCCGAATACGACGCGCGGTCGCCCGCCCGGCGCCCACACAGCGCCCACAGCCCCGTTCACGAGCGCCAGCTCTGCGAAGCGGGCTCGGCCCGAGAAGGTGCCTGCCACGGCCGCCGCTCCGCGGACCTCCTTCGATGCACCCGCAAGCACGGCTGCACGGTCGGCTCGGAGCGTCACGTCGGGGTCGAGCAGCGCGAGAAGCGCGTCGAAGTCACCACCGCGGGAGGCGGCGATGTCGGCTGGTTCACGGACAAGTTCGGCATCAACTGGATGGTCAGTATCGACAAGGCTTAGCGCCGAAGCTGCTGGGCAGACGAGCGCCCCGTCGGCGGGCTCTATAGTCCGCTGACATGCCGGCGGGCACTGCGCCAACCTCAATCCGAAGGACATCGGGGTGGGTCACTCTGCTCGTGCTGTTCGGAATTGCTTCGACGGTCGAGGCGTTCACGGTCTCCCATGTGTTTCGTTTCATGCCCTTATATCTCGGTACTGTGCACGTGCCGCCGGCGGACGTGCCGGCCTGGACCGGATACCTGAACGCGGCGTTCTTCCTCTTCGGGCTGCCGCTGGTTCCGTTCTGGGGAGTCTGGTCCGAGCGCTACGGGCGCATCCCGATCATCGCCCGCAGCGCCTTCGTCGAAGCGGTGGTCTTCGCCGGCCTTTGGTTCGCACGAAACCGGTGGGAAGCGGCGTTCGCGTTACTCCTGGTCGGCTTCCAGCTCGGGAACACCGGGGTCATGCTCACCGCGCTTCGCGCGGTCACGCCGCTGGGCCGGGTCGGGTTCGTGATCTCGCTCTTTGGTGTCACCCCATCACTGGGCTTCGCCCTTGGCCCTACTGCCGGTGGCTGGCTCGTCGACCACAACGTCGTCAACCTGCACAGTTTGTTTGCCGTTGACGCCGCCATGTCACTGGCGGCAGGCATCATGCTGCTGGCCTTCGCCCGCGAGGGGATACGCTCGCCGGGGCCGTCCGGATCGGCGACGCGGCTTGCACTCAATGCTCTACGGCTGGCTCTGACAGGGCGTGTGACACTCATCGTCTTCGGCGTTTTCGGCCTGGCGTACTTTGCGCAGCAGATCGCGAATCCGTTCCTACCGCTTGTCGTCATCAGGCTGCACGGCAGCACGACTGGAGCCGCCGGCCAGATCGGCATCGTCTTCGGCGCGTCGGCCTTGTTGGGCGCACTTCTTTCCCCGCTGGCTGGGGCTGCCGGAGATCGGTATGGCTTCCGGCCGCTCCTGGCTGGGGCCTGCGTGCTCGCCGCTGCCAGCCTGGCCGTTCTGGCCGTGGCGCCCGACCTGGTTTGGTTGACAACGGGCGCGGTCGGCCTCGGCGCCGCGACCGCCACCGCTATCTCGATGGTGTTCGCGCTCCTTGCCACTGCGGTCCCAGAGGAGCGTCGCGCCACCACGCTCAACCTGGTCCTGCTGCCGATCTACTTCGCCTCTGTGGCAGGCGGCATCGTGGGAGCGCTGCTGGT
>JALZAW010000409.1 GCA_030948155.1 Candidatus Dormiibacterota bacterium
GCACATAGCTGCGCTCGGCTATCGGGTGGCGGTCACTGACACCGTGATGGCAGACAGGGAGGCCGCCAGGCGACTGGCAAGGGAGATCTTGGGCACATGGACGAGCTGAGGCGTCAGGCCGCGAGTCTGGACCCGGATGCGCTGTGCTTCCTGCTCAGTCCGGCCCAGCCGCTGGAGCCCCTGCTCAACGCTGCCCACCGGTTGGCGTTGGAAGGTCACGGCCATCGCATCTCCTATTCACCCAAGGTCTTCCTACCGCTGACGCAGCTCTGCCGCGACAACTGTGGCTACTGCACGTTCGCGAAGCCTCCCCGGCCTGGCGCGCGCGCCTATATGACCGAGGAGGAGATCCTGGGCCTGGCTCGAGCAGCCGCCCAAGCCGGCTGCTCGGAAGCGCTCTTCACGTTGGGAGACAAGCCGGAGCGGCGCTATGCGGTCGCCCGCCACGAGCTGCGCGAGCTCGGCTTCGAGACGACAGTGCAGTACCTGGCGCACGTCGCCGGTCGGGTGCTGGAAGAGACAGGCCTGCTGCCCCACCTCAACCCCGGCGTCGTCAGCCGCGAGGAGATGAGAGCCCTGCGAGCCGTCAGCGCGAGTCAGGGCCTGATGCTGGAGCAGCTGTCGCCACGGCTGCTGCAGCGCCGCCAGGCGCACTGGGCGAGTCCCGACAAGAAGCCGGCGGCGCGGCTTCAAAACATCCTCTGGGCAGGCGAGTTGGACGTGCCCTACACAACGGGGTTCCTGATCGGCATCGGGGAGACGCTGCGCGAGCGGGCGGAAACGATCGCCGCTCTTGCTCGGGAGGCGCAGGCGGAGCACGTGCAGGAGCTCATCGTGCAGAACTTCCGGGCCAAGCCGGGCACTCTCATGGCCGCCGCGCCTGAGCCTGGCATGGAGGAGCTGCTCCGCGCGGTGGCGGTGACCAGGCTGGCCGGCGGCCCCCGCGTCAACGTGCAGGCGCCGCCCAACCTAGCTCCTGACGACTACGCGCTCCTCGCGCGGGCCGGCATCAACGACTGGGGCGGCGTCTCACCGCTCACGATGGATTACGTCAATCCGGAGGCACCCTGGCCGCAGCTTCGCTTTTTGGAGCAGGCGACCCGAGCCGCCGGTTCACAGCTGGTGGCGCGGCTCAGCGCCTACCCCGAGTACATAGCGGATTTGGACAGCGCCCAACGCTGGCTCGATCCCCGGGTCATGCGACACGTGCTCAGGGCGGCGGATGGCGAGGGGCTGCTGCGCAACGCCCGCTGGTGGCCGGCCGCCCAGCTACCGGTCCCGACTGTCTGGGCGCCGACCCTGGTGCGGCCGGAGATCCACGCGGCGCTGCGGCGAGCGGAGCTGGGCGAGGTGCTCAGCGAACGCGAAACCGAGACGCTTTTTACCGCCCGCGGCGAGGAGGTGCGCGCGATCGCCCGGCTGGCCGACGACGTCCGCCGTGAGGTCAACGGGGACACCGTCACGTACGTCATCACCCGCAACATCAACTACACAAACATCTGCTACTTCCGCTGCCAGTTCTGCGCTTTCAGCAAGGGCAAGATGTCGGAGAACCTGCGCGGAAAGCCTGAGCTGCTCAGTGTCCGCGAGGTGGTCGACCGCTGCCATGAGGCGGTGGCGCGGGGCGCCACCGAGGTTTGCATGCAGGGAGGCATCCACCCCAGCTTCACCGGTGACTTCTACGTCGATCTGCTCAGAGCGATCAAGCAGGAGCTGCCCGAGCTCCATGTGCACGCTTACTCGCCGCTGGAGGTGTTCCAGGGCGCCCAGACGGCTGACAGGTCGATCGCCGAGCAGCTGCGGCTGCTGCGGGAGGCGGGGCTGGGCACGCTGCCCGGAACGGCGGCGGAGATCCTGGACGACCGCGTCCGCCGCTGGCTCTGCCCCGACAAGCTGAACACCGCCCAGTGGGCGGAGGTGGTGAAGGAAGCGCACAGGCAGGGGCTGCGCACAACCAGCACCATCATGTTCGGCGCCTGCGACGGCCCCGGACACTGGGCCCGACATCTGATGGTGCTGCGGGACATCCAGATGGAGACAGGTGGTTTCACCGAGTTCGTGCCGCTGCCGTTCGTCCACATGGAGGCGCCCATGTACCTGAAGGGCCGCTCGCGCCGCGGGCCCACCTGGGAAGAGGTGGTGAAGATGCACGCGGTGGCTCGGCTCGCACTGCGCGGCTTCATCGACAACATCCAGGTGAGCTGGGTCAAGTGCGGGCTGGACGGCTGCCGGAAGATCCTGCAGGCAGGAGCCAACGACCTGGGCGGGACGTTGATGAACGAGTCGATCTCGCGCTCGGCCGGCGCCTCCCACGGCCAGGAGGTGACGCCCGACCAGATGCAGGCGACGATCCGCTCCAGCGGCCGCCTGCCCGCCCGCCGCACCACCACCTACGGCATCCTGGAGCGCTTCGACCAGGTCGCCTGAGCGTCGGCGCTGTCTCGTGTTGACGGCGATAGCGCCCAGGTGTATGACGGTTCCGTGGTAGTCAGAGGACCGAGAGCAGGGACGGTAGTCCTGAATCTGCCGGGCATGATCGGTGGACCTGTTTATCTTCTCGACTCGATCTGGCTTCATCTCGGCATCGCCGACTGGGTGAATGCGCCGAACCGCTTCGGTTGCGTTTGCGGGGGGATTTTCGGCCTCCTTGCTCTAGACTTCGCCAACCTGTCTCTCAAGCCGGCCGTTGGCCGTGGACATCCCAGGGCTACCTGGCTTTCATGGTTGAGCAATGGCCTGGCTATCGCCACCGTCGCTGTCTCTGTCTCACTTCTCACCATGTCTACCTGGCACCCCGGGGTGCTCAACCGGTGGCTGAGTGGAGTCGTGCTCACGGCAGGCTCTGTCGCCCTCCTGATGCCACTCAGCCGCGGGTGGGCTCTGAACAATCCGTCCCGGCCGCCGGCCAGCGGCTCACCCGAAGCTTCTGCGGGGCCAACGGCGCAGCAGTAGCCTGCCCACATCGCCCGCGTTGCTGGTCCACCCTTCCCTGAGAGTGTCCAGGTTCGTCAGAAGCCAGCCCCCCTTTGTCCGATGATTGGGACATGGACTTCGAGACGATCGTGCGCGGGCTGCGCGACTCCAACTACGAGCTGAACAACGAATCACG
>JALZAW010000001.1 GCA_030948155.1 Candidatus Dormiibacterota bacterium
GGCCAGCAACGGCAGGTGTTGCCGCACCTCCGGTGAATGCTGGATGGTCACATGCCGAGTGAGCGCGCCGAGCCTGAGCCGCCCGCCCTCGACGTGGATGTAGTCCAGTTCCTTCACACCATTGATGTCGATCAGTGCGCTGGGCTGGGCCAGGCGCAGCCGCATGAGCGGGATCAGGCTGTGGCCGCCGGCCAGCACCTTCGCGTCCTCGCCATGCTTCTGGAGCAGGCTGGCCGCCTCCTGGACCGAGCCCGCTCGGGCGTATTCGAATGCTGCGGGGATCATGAGTTGCCCTCCCGTTTGTCGCCCAACTGGGGACCTGCCTCACCGGGTGGCGGCGCCTCGCCGCCTGTCCCCCACAGCCCGCCACCCTCACGCTCACTGCCGGGCAAGGGCGTCTCACCGGTTCCGCCCCGCTGCGGCTCGGCCGGTGTCGAGCCTCCGGCCGAGGGCGAGGGCTGACCGGACATCGCCGGCGCCGGCGGCTGGGTCGCGCCATCGTCGACCCTATCTCCCTTGCCCTGTCGCTCAGTGATCTGCTGCCAGAGGCGGTCCGGGCTCGCCGGCATGTCAATGTGCTTCAAGCCGAGCGGTGACAGAGCGTCGCAGATCGCGTTGATCACGGCCGCGCTGGAGGCGATGGTGCCGGCCTCGCCAATCCCTTTCACGCCCAGCTCATTGGTAGGCGAGGGCGTGACAGTGCTGTCGAGCGTGAGCTCGGGCATCTCGGCGATGGTGGGCAGGCTGTAGTCGAGCAGCGTGCCCGTCTTGAGCGTGCCCTCGCTGTCATAGACGACCTCTTCGAACAGCGCCTGAGCGATGCCCTGGGCGATGCCGCCGTGCAGCTGGCCCTCGACGATCATCGGATTGATCACCGTGCCGCAATCGTCCACAGCCACGTACTTCAAGAGCTCGACGCTGCCGGTGGCGGAGTCGACCTCCACCGCGCAGATGTGCGCGCCAAACGGCCACACGAAGTTGGGCGGGTCGAAGTAGGCAACCGCCTCCAAGCCCAGCTCCATGTCCTCGGGCAAGCCCATGCCGTAGGCGGCGAAGGCAACCTCGGCGAAGGTCTTCCGCTTGTCAGGGGAGCCCTTGACGGCGAAATGCCCCTGGTCGAAGATGACGTCTTCGTCGGCGGCCTCCAGCATATGGGCAGCGATCTTGCGGGCCTTCTCGCGAACTTTCTGGGCGGCTTTCACTATCGACATGCCGCCCACCGCCAGCGAGCGGCTGCCGTACGTGCCGTAGCCGAAAGCCGGCCCCTCGGCGGTATCGCCGTGATGGATGTCGATGGAGTCGTAGGGCACGCCCAAGGTGTCCGCCACCAGCTGAGCGAACGTCGTCTCATGGCCCTGGCCGTGGGAATGGGTGCCCGTGTAAACGGCCACCGAGCCGGTCGGAAAGACCCGTACGTGAGACGACTCGGTGAGCGCGATACCGCCGGTGGCCGGCGCCGTGGCGGCGCTGGGTCCGAAGCCGCAGATTTCGATCCAAGTGGAGACGCCGATCCCCAGCAGCCGGCCCTCTTTCCGAGCGGCCTCCTGCTCCTGGCGGAACCGCTCGTAGCCGGCCAACTCCAGCGCCCGATTCAGGGTGCCCTCGTAGTTGCCCGAGTCATAGGTGAGGCCGAAGTTGTTGGTGTAGGGAAACTCGTCAGGCTGGATGAAGTTCTTCCGCCGCACCTCGACAGGGTCCCTGCCGATCTCGGCCGCGAACACGTCGACCATGCGCTCACAGAGGTGGGTGGACTCCGGCCGCCCGGCTCCGCGATAGGGGTCGGTCGGCACGCGGTTGGTCAGCACCCCCACCGTGCGGGAGGCAATCTGCTGGAACTTGTAGCCCTGTCCGGGCAGCAGGCAGGCGCAGGCCTGGAAAGCACTGAACGTGCCGACGTAGGCGCCACAATCGAGATACTGCGTGACCCGCATGCCGAGCATCGTCCCGTCGCGCCGGCCGGCCAGCTCGACGTCGAAAACCTGACCCCGGCCGTGGGTGGTGGCTTGGATGTTCTCGGTCCTGGTCTCTGTCCACTTGACCGGCTGCCCAAGCAGCTTGGCCGCCGCCGGCACCAGGTAGTCCTCGGGATAGGGGCAGATCTTGCTGCCGAAGCCGCCGCCGACGTCCGGTGAGATGACCCTGAAGCGGCTCTCGGGAATGCCCATGGCGCCGCCCACGAAGAGCCTGATGAAGTGGGGATTCTGGCTTGAGAGCCAGAGCGTCATGTTGCCATCCGCCTGGCGCCATTCCGCCATGACGACCCGGGGCTCCATCGCCATGGGCGCCAGCCGCTGCTGGAGAATCCGCTGCTTGACCACAACCTCCGCTTCAGTGAAGGCCTGCTGGGTGTCGTCGGCGTAGGTCAGATCCCAGGCCAGGTTGTCGGGCAGGTCAAGGTGCGACTTCGGGGCGCCCTCCTTCAGCGCCTCGGCCAGGTCCATGACCGCCGGCAGGGGCTCGTAGTCGACCGAGACCAGCTGCGCCGCGTCCGCGGCCTGGTAGCGCGTCTCCGCTACGACCACCGCCACCGGCTCGCCCTGAAAGCACGCCTCGTGCTCGGCGATCGGTCGGCGGTCGGGCACTGTCTTCTTCTCAGCCACGAAGGAGGGCGTCACCGGCATTGCGCCCTTGATGACCTCCGCAAAGTCCCGGGCCGTGTAGACGGCGAGCACTCCCGGCGCCCGAGCAGCCGCCTCGCTGTCGATGCGGGTGATTCGGGCGTGGGCGAAGGGGCTTCGCACAACCTGCATATAGGCGCAGTTGGTGAGGTTCAAGTCATCGACGTAGCGGCCGCTGCCGCGAACGAGGCGCGGGTCCTCGCGCCTGTGGATCTTGGCTCCGATCATTGTGCTGATTGCCATGTCTAGCCCCCGCTGGCAGCGGGCTGGGCTTCGGCCGATCCGCTCATGGTTCGGGATGCGGTCTGCACAGCCTTGATGATGTTGACGTAGCCGGTGCAGCGGCAGAGGTTGCCCTCGAGACCCTTCTTGATGTCGTCCTCACTGGGGGTTGGGTTCTGCTCCAGGAGATAGGCGGCAGCCATGATGAAGCCGGGGGTGCAGTAGCCGCACTGAAGACCGTGCTCGTCCCAGAAGGCCTGCTGGATAGGGTGAAGCTCGCCGTCCGGGGCGGCCAGTCCTTCGATCGTCTTCAGCTCGTGGCCCTCGGCCTGGACCGCAAAGAGCGTGCATGACTTCACTGCCTTGCCATCGAGATGGATGGTGCAGGCTCCGCACTGACTGGTGTCGCAGCCGATGTGCGTACCGGTCAGGCCCAGGTTGTCGCGGAGGAAGTGCACGAGGAGGAGTCGCGGCTCAACCTCTGCCTCTCGCTGCTTACCGTTCACGGTTACCGCTATCCGGTGCTTCATCCCGCCTCCTGAACAGTTGGTTGGCCCAGCGCCGCGTCCCACGGCGGCGCGACGTCAGTTCTCCTAGAGAGCACAGCCTAGGCCGTCTAGGTCAGACTGTGCAGAGGGAACCCTGAATGCAGATTGAGCACGAGCTGACCATCGCCGCGCCGCCCGACCAGGTCTATGCATTTCTTCTGGACGTCAACCGCGTGGCGGGCTGCATGCCGGGAGCGGAGTTGACCGAGGTGGTCGATCCCTCGACCTTCAAGGGCAGAGTGAAGATCAAGGTGGGACCCATCACCGTCTCCTACAACGGTACCGCCCGGCTCATCGAGCGGGACGAAGCCAGCCGCACTGCCAAGATCCAGGCCGAGGGCAAGGAGACGACAGGTTCCGGCTCGGCCCGCGCGACCGCCACCATGACAGTCCGGGAGGCGCCCGGCGGCTCCCGGGTCAAGCTCATGAGCGACTTCAACGTAGCCGGGAGGGTGGCCAACTTCGGCCGGGGCGTGATGGAGGACATCTCGCGCCGCCTGATCGGGCAGATGGGCGACTGCATCAAAGCGCATATGGAGACGGCACCTGCGGCAGCAGCCGCCCCAGCGCCGGCGCCAGGGGAAGGCCAAGAGGCTCCGTTGGCCAAGGCAGCCAAGCCCGCCTCCCCGGCTCCAGTCGCCGAGGGACCTGCCGTTGCCTCCGCTGAGCCTGAGCGTCCTGCCGTCACGCCGCCCGCCCCCAGCGAGGGCGATGCAGCGGACGCGGGGCCTTCACCTGCCTCCAGCCAGCCAACCTCGGCGCCTGCCCCCGCGGCAAAGCCCGTGAACGCCTTCGGGCTGCTCTTCTCAGTCTTCTGGGGGCGGCTGAAGGGCATCTTTCGCCGTCAGTAGTGGGGCAGCTTGGCGGGCGCCACCCTCTCGAGAGCTACCTGTCGGTACGCCGGTTCAGCTATCTGAGCTCGCTGGCTTTCTCGCCGGACGGCAGCCAGATCGCCTACGTCTGGGAGGCCGAAGGTCAGCTCAACCTTTGGACACAGCCGGCGGCTGGCGGCGAAGGTGTCCAGCGCACCCGGTTCGTGGAGGAATCGGCCCGGCACGTGAGCTGGCCCCGGGAAGATGAGATCCTGCTTGGCGTCGACCACCACGGCAACGAGCAATGGCAGCTCCACAGGCTCCGCCTGGACGCCGGCGAGCTGAGCGACCTCACCCGGCGAAAGGACGTCCAGTATCTGCCCGGCTTCACGGACCCGGACCGCCAGCGCCACCTTTTCAGCGGCAACGCCGAGCGGCCTGAAGACCGCAGCCTCTACCTGCTGGATCTGAATCGCGACACGATCGAACCGCTTCTTCTTGAGCCCGGCTACTGGTTCCCCGGCCCGTGGACCGCCGACGGCAGCCAGCTGGTCGTCGGCCGCTTCCACGCCAATTCGGATCAGGACCTCTTCCTCCTCGATGCCGACGGTGGCATCCCCAGGCTGCTGACGGCACACGAGGGCGAGGAGTACAACCAGCCGATCGGGCTGGCAGCAGACGGCCGGCTGCTGCGGCTCACCGACCGAGGTCGCGAGCATCACTGGCTCGGCCTTCAGGATTTATCAAGTGGCGAGCTGGAACCGGTCTGGCAGGGGGACTGGAGCGTCGAGTACGCCGACCTGAGCCATAACGGCCGCCGCGCTGCCTTCACTGTGAACGAAGCCGGGCGGTCGGTACTCCACGCCCTGGAGCTGGAGACCGGACGCGAGCTGCCGGTGCCCGCCATTCCCGCCGGCCACTGCCTGCTCTTCGCCTTCTCCGGCGACGGCCGACGCGTGGCGGTGGTGGCGGGCACGGGCAGGCGCCCACTCGACCTGTATGTGGCCGACCTCGACCAGCGGCTCACGACTCCCCTCACCGAGAGCTTTCAGGGCAGCGTCCCGGCGAGTGACCTGGTCGAGGCGGAGCTGATCGGCTATCCCAGCTTCGATCGGGAAATCGCTGCCTGGCTCTACAGGCCGGGTGAGACCCAGGGTCCGCAGCCGGCGATTCTGTGGATCCACGGCGGACCGGAATCGCAGGAGCGGCCGGGGTACTCCAACTCCTGGGGCGCCTTCCAGTACCTCGTCAGCCGCGGTGTGGCTGTGCTGGCGCCCAACATTCGCGGCAGCACTGGCTACGGCAAGTCCTATCAGAGGCTGATCCACCGGGATTGGGGTGGCGGCGAGTTGCGGGACATCGAGGCGGCGGCCCGGTGGCTGCAGCAGCAGAACTGGATCGACTCGCAGCGGATAGCCGTCATGGGTGGCTCCTTCGGTGGGTTCGCCACGCTGTCGGCCTTGACTCGGCTACCGGAGTTCTGGGCCTGCGCGGTGGACCTCTTCGGACCCAGCAATCTGCTCTCCTTCGTCGGGTCGGTGCCTCCCTTCTGGAGGCGGTTCATGAAGTTGTGGGTGGGCGACCCCGAGGCCGACCGGGAGTTGCTCGTCGAGCGGTCCCCCATCACCTACGTCGCGCAGGCACGGGCGCCGCTGCTGGTCATTCAAGGCGCCACCGATCCCAGGGTAGTGATGGCGGAGTCCGACCAGATGGTGCGGCGCCTGCGCGAACTTGGCCGCCCTGTCGAGTACATGGTCTTCGAGGACGAGGGCCACGGCTTCAGCAAGACCGCCAACCAGGTCCGCGCCTACGGCTCGGCAGCCCGCTTCCTCAGCCAGCATCTGCGCTTCCAGTACTGAGCGGTGACCGCCGCCCAAGCGCGTGAGCGGGCGCGGGCGCACGCTCGCTTGGGCGCCTTCATCTCGCTGACTGAGGAGGACGGTCCCGGTCCGGCGGTGGCGGTGAAGGACCTGGTCGACGTGGCCGGGACCGTCACGACCGCCGGCGGCAGCCAGCTGCCTCACGAGCTCGCCAGTCACGACGCACACGCGGTGAAATGCCTGCGGAAAGCCGGCTGCGTCGTTATGGGCAAGGCCAACCTGCACGAGTTCGCCTTTGGCCTGACCAGCGAGAACCCCCACTACGGACCCGTTCGCAACCCCCATGACTTAGAACGCGTGGCGGGCGGCTCGTCGGGCGGCTCGGCGGCGGCGGTCTCGGCCGGGCTCTGCGATTGGGCGCTGGGCACCGACACCGGCGGTTCGATTCGAGTCCCCGCGGCCTACTGCGGCGTGGTGGGGTTCAAACCGTCAGTGGGGACAGTCGAGACCGAGGGCGTCTTCCCACTCAGCCACAGCCTCGACACGGTCGGGCCGCTGGCGCCGGATGTACGAACGGCAGCGCTGGCCCTCGAAGCCATGAGCGAGCTGCGCGACCTTGTCCCGGAGAGGACGCCCTCCCTCAGCGAGCTGCGTCTGGCGGTCCCGACCGGCTGGCTGGAGGGCGTGGAGCCGGAGATCGCGCACGCCTTCACCGTCGCCACCCGAGGGCTGAACGAGATCGAGCTCCCTGACCGCCTCGCGCTGGGCCGGCCGGGGCTCACCATCCTGCTGGCCGAGGCCGGCAGCCTGCATCGTCGCTGGCTGGAGGAAACGCCTGAGCGCTACGGGCCCGACGTGCGCGCGCTGCTCGAGCGGGGGCTTCGCGTCAACCGCCGCGATTACTCCCTGGCGCTGCTGGAGCAGGCGCGGGTGCGCTTGGCGGCGGAGACGGCGATGGCGGACGTGGACGCCATCCTCGTGCCCGCCACCGGCATCATGCCGCCGCGCATTGGGGAGGTGTACGACCGCGGGGCGATCGCGGGTTGGACGCGGCCGTTCAACACCACTGGCCAGCCGGTCATCTGCCTACCCGCGCCCACCTCCGGGCTGCCGGTCGGCGTCCAGGTAGTGGCCCGATTCGGCCAAGAGGCCCGGCTGGTAGGGGTCGCACTCGCGCTGGAAGCAGCGTGGTCGCGCCCGACCGGACCCGAACCGGGACGAAACTGACCGGCCTTGCGGGCTACGCTTGGCATAAGTGAGCGAGGTCGACTTCACCCTGCCGCAGCTGGCCGAAACGCTGACCGAAGGAACTGTCACGCGCTGGCTCAAGCAGCCAGGCGACCAGGTGGCGGAGGGCGAGCCGCTGGTCGAGATCGAGACCGACAAGGTTAACAACGAGCTGGAGTCACCGGTGGCCGGAACGCTGAGTGAGATCCTTGCCCCGGAGGGTGGCACGGTCCCGGTCGGTGCGCTGCTGGCCCGGCTTCGGACTCTGCAGGGTTAGCCCGACGGCCAGGCAGTGGTGGGTCTGCGAGCGCCAGGCGCCGGGACCGGCTCGTCGTACTCCACGTTGTGATCCTGAGTCTGCCGGTTCGGGATGAGCACTAGCGCAATCAGACTCACGACGGCGCAGCCCATTATGTAGAGCGCGATTGGCGCTGAGCTCTTGTACGTCGCCAGGAGATAGGTGGCTATCAACGGCGCCGGGCCACCTGCGACGACCGAGGCGAGCTGGTAGCCGATGGAGGCGCCGGTGTAGCGGAGGCGGCCCGTGAAGTTCTCGGCGATCAGTGACGCCTGCGGCCCGTACTGGAGATCATGAGGGATGAGCGAGACGACCACGCCGAGCAGGACCAGGCCCGCCGCGCGGGTGTCCAACGCGGCGAAGTAGGGAAAGGCGAGCAGGCCGACCCCCAAAGCCCCGATGCCGTAAATGAGCTTCCGCCCGAATCGATCTGAGAGATAACCGGCAAAGGGCACAGTGAAGAGCGACAGAAAGCTGGCCAGGAAGACCGTCGTCAGCATGAAGTTGTTGCTGAGCTTCAGCGTCTTGGTGCCGTAGAGAAGCACGAAGGAGGTGAAGATGTAGAACGGCGCCTGCTCCGAGACGCGAACCAGTGCTGCGAGCACCACCTCCTTCCAATTTCGCTTCAGCACCTCCAGCAGGGGGATCTTGACCAGCCTGTTCTGGCTCACGAGGCGGGCGAAGGACGGCGTCTCCAGAATGCCGAGCCGGATGTACAGGCCGATGCCGACAAGGATCAGGCTGGCCACAAACGGTATCCGCCAACCCCAGTTGAGGAAGTCCTTGCCGGTGAGATTGCTCACCAGCAGGAGGGCACCATTGCCGAGGATCAAGCCGATCGGCACTCCTATCTGAGGCCAGCTGGCGACCAGGCCGCGGCGACGATTGCTGCCCCACTCCATGGACAGAAGGACCGAGCCGCCCCACTCCCCACCCACACCGAGGCCCTGAAAGACCCGGAAGACGATGAGCAGGATGGCTCCCCAGATGCCGATCGAGGCGTATGAAGGCACCAGTCCGATCAGCGTGGTGGCCAGCCCCATTGTCAGCAGCGTCACTATCAGCGTCGCCTTGCGTCCGATCCGGTCGCCGAAGTGGCCGAAGATCGCCGCTCCAATCGGTCGGGCGGCAAAGCCGACGGCCTGAGTGCCGAAGGAGAGCAAGGCGCCCGCGAGTGGGTCGCTCTTGGGGAAGAACAGCTTGGGAAAGACGAGTGCTGCCGCCGAGCCGTAGAGGAAGAAGTCGTACCACTCGATCGAGGTGCCGATGACGCTCGCGACCACAGCTTTCCGCAGCTGCGCGGGTCGGTCCGCCGGTGCCTGCATTGAGCCCTCCTCTCAGATGACGACAAGCGCGAATGCTGTGAGGAGATCCTAGAACAGCAAGCCCGATCTGTGCTCGCGACTCCGGCTCGCAGCCTGGCGCCCGGAAGTATGCTCAGCGCTCCATGGAACTGCGCCGCCGGCTGCGCTCAGGCCGTCCTCTCCTCGGCGCCTGGTGCGTCATCCCTGACAGCTTCACAGCGGAGCTGATCGGCCGGGCGGGCTTCGACTGGGCCTGCCTCGACATGCAGCACGGCATGATCCGCGAGGAGAACCTGGGTCCCATGCTGCAGGCTCTGCAGCTGACAGGTACGCCGGCCCTGGTGCGCGTGCCCTGGAACGAGCCCGGACGCCTCATGAAGGCGCTGGACGCCGGCGCTGAGGGCGTGATAGTGCCGATGATCGACAATCCAGAAGATGCCGAGCGCGCCGTCCACGCCTGCCGCTACCCACCTGCAGGCAATCGCTCCTGGGGCCCGATCAGGGCGGCGTTGGGAGTCGCCGACTACTCGCCCGCAACAGCCAACGAGAGCGTAGTCGTGACCCTCATGATCGAAACTGTGGGAGCCATCCAGAACCTCGACCAGATCCTCTCGGTACCGGGCGTCGACGCGGTCTATGTGGGCCCGCAAGACCTTTCGCTGACGCACGGGCTGAGGCCGGCCCCGATCGCCACCGAGCCTGAGCACATCGAGCTCATCCAAAGGGTGCTGGAAGCTTCCGGCCGGCATGACGTGGTGCCGGGCCTGTTCTGCGGCGACGTGGACTCAGCCGCCGAGTGGCGTCGCCGCGGATTCCGGCTGACCAACATCCTTTCCGATTCCCAGCTGCTGCGCCAGGGGGCGGCTCACCAGGTCCAGTCGCTCGCACATGTCGAACTCGGCCGGTTGAACAGCAGCCCTGAGGAGATCCGAAGATGACCGACGTGCGCCGCCACAGCCGCACTCTCTACGACGGCATCGACCGCGCCGGCGCGCGCTCGTTCCTGCTCAACATCGGCTTCAGCCAGGAAGACCTGAAGCAGCCGGTGGTCGGAGTGGCTCATTCCTGGATCGGCACCATGCCCTGCAACTTCAACCACAGAACGCTGGCCGCCTGGGCAGCGGAGGGGTTGCGGGAGCGAGGCCTCACCCCGATGGAGCTGAACACCATAGCCATCTCAGACGGAATCACGATGGGCACTGAGGGTATGAAGGCCTCGCTGGTCTCGCGGGAGCTGATCGCAGACTCGATCGAACTCGTCGCCCGCGGCCACTACTTCGACGCTCTCTGCTGCATCACCGCCTGTGACAAGACGGTGCCTGCCGCCGCGATGGCGATGGCCCGGCTGGACAGGCCGGCGGTACTGGTCTACTCCGGCTCCATCCTGGAGGGCTCGTACCGCGGCCGCCAGGTCGCGGTGGGTGAGGCGTATGAGGCCATCGGCGCGGTGGCCGCCGGCCGCATGTCGGAGACCGATCTGGCCGAGCTGGAGGCTCACATCTGCCCGGGGCCGGGCGCCTGCGGTGGACAGTACACGGCCAACACCATGTCGATGGTGATGGAGGTGATCGGGCTCTCTCCGGTGGGCTACAACGGCGTGCCGGCCGTCGACCCGGCCCGGGAGGAGTCGACCCGGCGGCTGGGAGCCCTGGTCCGCAACGCGCTGGAGAATGACATCCGGCCCTCCCAGATCCTGACCCGGCCGGCCTTCGAGAACGCCGCCGCGGCCGTGGCCGCCTCAGGTGGTTCGACCAACGCCGTGCTCCACCTGCTGGCGCTGGCCCGAGAGGTCGGGGTGACGCTGGAGATCGACGACCTGGAGGTCATCTTCAAGCGCACTCCTCTGCTCTGCGACCTGAAGCCGGGAGGCCGCTACGCCGCTCCTCAGCTGCACAGGGCGGGGGGCGTCGCCGTGATGACCAAGCGCTTGATCGAGGGTGGCTTCGTCGACGGCTCGGCGCTGACGGTGACCGGGCGCACGCTGGCTGAGGAGTGTGCCCAAGTGCAGGAGACACCCGGCCAGGATGTGATCCGCCCGCTCAGCAATCCCTTCAGCCCCGAGGGCGGCCTGGTGATCCTGAAGGGCAACCTGGCCCCGGAGGGCAGCGTCATCAAGATCGCCCATCACGCCCCCCATCACCATCGCGGGCCGGCCCGGGTCTTCAACCGGGAGGAAGACGCGCTGGCCGCGGTGCTGAGCAATCGCATCGAGCCCGGTGACGTTGTCATCATCCGCTACGAAGGCCCGAAGGGCGGCCCGGGTATGCGCGAGATGCTGCAGGTGACGGGGGCGCTTGTCGGCCAGGGTTTGGGCGACAAGGTCTGCCTGATCACCGACGGCCGTTTCTCGGGCGCCACTCAGGGCCAGATGATCGGCCACGTGGCGCCGGAGGCGGCAGTCGGTGGGCCGCTGGCGGCGCTTCGCGACGGCGACACGATAGTCGTCGATATCACCAGCCGGCGCGTTGATGTGGAGGGCGTCGACCTGGTTCAACGCCTGCGAGACTGGTCGCCGCCGGAGGCCCGCTACCGGAGCGGCGTCTTCGCCAAATACATGGCCCAGGTGACCTCGGCTTCCCAGGGCGCCGTCACCCTGCCTTGAATCTCATCGACTGACGCCGACGATGAGCCGGCCGGGAAAGAATCGCCTGATCTGAAGCAGGAGCAGTGCAGGCAGCGCGAGATCAGCGATAAGGCTCTGGCGAAAGAGCGTCGGGTCGTGGCGGGCCAGGGTGAGCGTGTAGCCGAGGTCCGCGATCAGTACCGCCCAGCAGGTGAACCACGACCACCTCTCGCCGCGCCGAAATGGAATCGCCACGATCACCAGAAAGAGAACTCCGAAGACGACTTCGTGCAGCGCGTAGCCCTGCTCAAGCACACCGATGAAGCGGGCGATGCCCGGCTGAGCAGCCCGTGCCGCTTCCCAGCTGCTGCCGCTGAGCGCGGTGAAGGCTGCACCGTGATCTGCAGGCAGGCCAGATCGGGCCACCCCGACCAGATCGAGCAGCGGAGCCAGCACTGGGAAGAGCGCCAGCAGGAGGAGCAGGACCCAGGTGACTCTCAAGTAGAGCCGCTCCTCGCTTAGCGGCACGAAGGCAGCTGGCACCTTCTCCCGGATCACCGTCGCGATGTTACTCGCGGGCCCAAACGTTGAGCCCCAAAGTGCGCCTCCTCCCGAAGTCCAGCGAATGGCCCCCAACCGCCTGGCACGGCTGGCGACCAGTTCTCACTCCCGAAGCGTTAGCCTCACTGACGGGGCATCAATTCCCCCGGCGCGGCCAGCCTGCGTGGAACCAAACAAGGAGCAAGACATGGGACTTTTCGGTGAGGTCCGACGCGAATTCATCGCCCGGCCAGATCAGTTCAAGAGCCAGATCCTCTACAAGTGGCCGGATCAGAACATCCGCAAGCTGACGCAGCTGACCGTCCAGCAGGACGAGATTGCCGTCTTCTTCCGGGACGGGCGCGTGCAGGGCACCATCAACCCCGGCCGCGTCACCCTGGACAGCTCGGAGATTCCGTTCCTGGGAATGCTTGTCGACTCCGCGTCGGGCGGCAACATGTTCAAGACGGAGCTCTATTTCCTCTCCACGCGCGAGTTCCCCAACCTCCCCTTCGGCGGCGTGGTGGACGACGTGGTGGATCCGGAGACGACCCTGGCCGTGGGCCTGCGCGTCTTCGGCGAGTACTCGCTCAAAGTGCTGGAGCCCCAGTCACTGATAGTGAACCTCGTCGGAACGCAGAACGTGTCTGACAACGATCAGATCACCGACTGGATGCGCGAGCAGCTGCTGAAGGTATTGCGCACGGATGTGACGAGTCAGATCGTCCAGACGAACTGGCCGATCCTGGGCATCGCCTCGCACACAGAGGAGATCGAGCGGGTCACGCTGGAGAAGGTTCAGCAGCACGTCGCCAGCTATGGCATTCAGATCGTCCGCCTGGGCAACTTCACCATCTCCATCAAGGAGGAGGATGAGGCGACGCTGAAGGGCTACCGCCGCGACGCGCAGTACACGCGGATGGCCGGCGGATTCCAGCAGTACGCCCAGGGCCAGGCGATGCTAGGTGTTGGCGAGGGCGCCGCCAAGGGCGGGGGCGCCGTCGGCCCGGCCATGATGGGCGTCGGCTTCGGCATGGGCAACACCATGCAGGCCGGCGGCCAGCAGCAGCCGGCCCAGGTGCAGGTGCGCTGCCCCAAGTGTGGAACCGCCAATCCCGAGACCGCGAAGTTCTGCTCCAACTGCGCCACCCAACTGGGCGCTCCCAGTCAGCAGTCCCCGGCAGCCGGTGTCACCTGCCCCAACTGCGGCGAGTCCAACATGGCCGGCGCCAAGTTCTGCTCCGGCTGCGGCGCGTCTTTGGCGCCGCAGATGAATACCTGCGCCAAGTGCGGGACTCAGAGCCCGCTCAGCACCAAGTTCTGCCCCAACTGCGGCACCAGCCTGGTCCAAGCCGCGTCGGCTCAGCCTGGCTCGGCCCAGCGTACGAGTGAGGGCGAGGCTCAGCCGCCAAAGTCCGAGCCTGGACAACAGCCCCCGGCTCCAGGAGAGGCCTGAGCCGAGGCTTGCGACGACTGAGAGCCCCGAGCGGCGCCCTCCCCTCCAGGGGTTGACTGAGCCTGCCGGCGAGCGAGCCCTGAGCCGCCGCAGGCGCGTCAGGGTGGTGGCTCGCTGGCTGCTGCCGATTCTGATAGTCCTTCTGACCGAGGTTTTCTTTCCCGAGTTGGCCTTCGCCCGTGGCGGCGGCGGCGGTCACTCAGGCGGTGGCGGCGGTCACTCAGGCGGTGGTGGTGGCGGCGGTGGTGGTTCCACAGGCGGCGGCGGCGGAGTTTACGGCGGTGGTGGCCTGCCCGGCGTCGGGGTTGGCTTCGGCGTCATCGAAGGCTTCGGCTTCTTCTGCTTCCTGCTGCTCATAGTCGGCGTCCTGTTCTTCCACTCCTTCATGAACCGCAACACCGCGGCGCTTCCGATCACCGGCGCGGAAGATTTCAGGTGGACCCCGCCGCGCTATAACCCCACCCTGCTGCAGCCGATCTTGGCCGGCGACCCTGGCTTCGTGCCCGAGACCTTCCTTCAGAAGGCAGAGATGGCCTTCCTGCTCGTGCAGCGCGCCTACCAGGACCGTAACGTTCCTGCAGCGCGGGCATTCCTGGCCGCGCCTGTTTGGAGCAGCTGGTCGGAACAGGTGAACTATCTGCGAGAGCAGCGTCAGCGACCGATCCTCGAGAATCTGAATGTCCGCGGCCTGGCAGCCACCGATGCTCGGGCGGAGGAGAGCGGACAGTCGGTCACAGTTCACATCGACTACGTCGCCGCCATCCACTTCAACGACGACCGCGACGGCAGGCTGATCTCCGGCAGCGAGGAGGATGCCCGGCTGGGCGAGGACTGGACCTTCTGGAGGGGGCCGGGCACCCTCACGGTCCAGGACGGCGGCGCCACCGCCAGCAAGTGTCCCAACTGCGGCGGCCTGCTGAAGCTCAACGATGACGGCAAGTGCGACTACTGCGGAGCCGACATCCAGAGCGGTAGCTACGACTGGGTGGTGACCGACATGCAGCGCTCCTCCTTCCAGGGTGTGAGCACTGCTCGGGGCTTGGGCTTCGACGAGCTCGCCCCTGAGCGAGGACTGGCAGCCATCCAGGCAACCGACCCTGCATTCGACTTTGAACAGTTCAGAGGCCGCGGGGAGCAGGCGTTCTACTCGCTGCAGGAGGCGTGGCAGGCGCGGGATCTGGGCTCCAGCCGGCCTTTCATGAGCCCCGGGCTGTACCTGGGCTGGTCGAGCCAGGTTCAGCAGCTGATTGAGCTTCACAAGATCAACAAGCTGGACGGTCTGCGGCTGGACGAGCTGATTCCGATCAAGGTGACGAGCGGTCAAGCCTTTGACGAAATCACCGTCAGGGTCACGGCCACCTGCGCCGACTACGAGGTCGACGAGCGCACCGGCAAGGTCATCTTCGGTTCCCATTCTCCCAGCCGCTTCAGCGAGTTCTGGACCTTCCAGCGCGGCCGCGGCGTGCAGACCACCAATCGCAGCTTGCAGGACCGGGTCTGCCCGAACTGCGGCGCGCCGCTGGAGATCAACCAGGTGGGCGAATGCCGCTACTGCCGGGCGGCCGTCACCAGCGGTCGCTTCGATTGGGTGCTCTCGCGCATCGAGGAGACTGATGGTGATGCCTGACCTTCCCGCCCGGCGCCCGGTGTGCCGCCAGTCGGGCGGCGTCGAGGGAAAAGCTCAAGGGGTATGGCCGATCCGCGAGCGCAGATTTGGCTTGACATTGAATTACTCTGTCGGCAGCGCTTGAGCGAGAGTGGAAGCTGATGGCTGAAGAAGGACTCCCCAGAGAACCCGTTGAGGGTCACCGGCCCGAGCGCGCGACGCGGGGCGAATCAGGTCTGCCTTCGGGGCCCCCCTCGCCAGAGGCACGGCCGCAGGGCGCTATCGAACCTGAGCGGCCGCCAGCGCCACCGCCGGGACCTGTAGGGCCCGATCAACCGCCCGCACCTCCTACGGGCCCGTCCGGCCCCGACCACCCACCCCAGCCGGAGCTCCAGGCGATCGATCCGGATCCAGCTCGCCCGGAACCCTTCCCCTGGCCAGCCGGGATCGAGGCTGCGACACCAGGGCTGACCGCCCCTGGGCCTGAGCCGTGGCAGGCGGCCACCCTGCCTGCACCCCTGCCCCCGCCCAGCTCACCACCTGAGGGGGGCCCCGAGCCGGGCCAGCCCATCGTCGCGGGACGGCCCGACTCTGTCGGGCCGCCGATCAGCGGTCGTGTCTTCAATCGGGCAGCACTCCTGGCGCTGGGCGGCCTCGCCCTCGTTGCGCTGATCATCCTGCTGGCCATCCTCCTGATCGCCTTCCTCAGGTAACGTGCCGCTGGCCGTCGAGACCGCCTGGGGCACTTTCGGCAGCGTCTGGGCGAAGGGGGGCCTGGCCGCCCTCCTCTACCCCGCCGGCGGTCCGCCGTGCCAGCGCACTGGCGAAGCCAGAGTCAAGCAACTGGAGCGGGAGCTGGACGAATATCTGGCCGGCCGTAGGCGCCAATTCGAGACGCCACTTGCCCCCACGGGCACGAGCTTTCAACGCCGAGTCTGGGCGGAGGTCGGGCGTATTCCCTATGGCCAGACTCGAACTTATAGCCAGGTGGCCGCAGCCAGCGGCTCGCCGGCGGCGGTGCGAGCGGTGGGTGGGGCCAACGGCGCCAATCCGCTTCCGATTCTGATCCCCTGCCACCGCCTGGTCGGCACCGACGGCCGGCTTCGCGGTTACGGCGGTGGGCTGGACCTGAAGCGCCGGCTGCTCGAACTCGAGACCTCCGTCCTAACCGCCTGAGGCGCTCCCCTCATCGCGGCCCAAGAGCTGGCGGGCGAGGATGACGCGCTGCACGTGGGCGGTGCCCTCGTAGATCTGCATCCCTTTCGCATCACGCCAGTAACGCTCGACCGGGTACTCGTTTGAGTAGCCCCTGGCGCCATGAATGAGGATCGCCTGGTCAGCGCCCCGCAGAGCCGCCTCCGTGCAGAAGAGCTTGGCCATTGCGACTGCCTGGGCGTTGTCTTCCCCAGCGTCTCTGAGCCAGGCCGCCTGGCGAACCAGTAGACGGCCGGCCGCGAGCTCAGTGGCCATGTCGGCCAGCGCCCCCTGGATCATGCCGAAGTCGCCGATGCGCTGCCCGAACTGGCGTCTTCTGCGGGCGAAGTCGACGGTGGCTTCCAAGCACGCGTGGAGGACACCCACCGCGCCCGCGGCGACTCCCAGACGGCCGTGGGCCAACGCACTCATGGCAACTTTGAAGCCCTGGCCGGGCTCGCCCAGGAGCGCGTCCCTCGGCACCACCATCTGCAGCCGCAGGAAGGCATGGTTCGAGCCCCGATGGCCCAGTTCCCTGCCCGCCATCGGCGTTCGCTCGAAACCGGGTGTCGTGGTGGGCACGACGAACGCGCTCAGACCCTCGTCCGCGCGGGCGAAGACCAGCGCCACGTCTGCGACGCCGCCGTTGGTGATCCAGTGCTTTTCTCCCTGCAGCCGCCAGCCGCCGTCCGTCCGGGTGGCTTGGGTGGTCATCGAGCGCGCGTCAGTGCCCGCCTCCGGCTCGGTCAGCGCGTAGCAGCCGATGGCCTCGCCGGCCCGGAGCCGCGGCAACCACGCCTCTTTCTGCGCTTTGGTGCCCCAGTCTGCCAGGCAGTGGCCGACCAGGCCCGCCTGCACAGTCACGAAGCCGCGGACGCTGGAATCGACCCGTCCCAGTTCCTCCGCGACGAGGGCCGTCGCCTGCGCGCTGAGCCGGTCGTCGAGCAGACCGGCCGCACCGAGCTGGGGCACGAGATCCCGGTCGAAGACGCCTTCCTCGTCCGCGCGCCGGGCCCGGGGCGCCAGCCGCTTCTCGGCCAGGCGCCGAGCCCCGGCGGCTATTTGCAGCAGCTCCGGCTCCAGGCGGAGGTCCATCAGGCCACTATCTGAGAGCGGGGATCACTTCGGACCCGAAGCGCTCGATCTGTTCCAGGCGCTCCGGCCAGCGGCCGACCATGAACTGCAGAGCCAGGTGATGGACGTTTCGCTCGCGATAGGCGACAAGCGCCTCGGTCAGCTGCTCTGGCGTGCCCCGGAGGCGGCGGGGATCCTGGACCTGGGACTCCCTGGTCACCTCAATCGGCCGGCAGACGCACAGCTTGAGCCGCTCACGTCCTCGGCCGGCCTCGGCGGCAAAGGCGAGGGCCTCCTCGAACTGGGCGCAGAGCTCGGCAGGCGTGATGTCGACGTAGTAGGGAAACCAGGCGTCGCCGTAGCGGCCGGCCCGGCGCCGGGCCGCTCGCGCCTCCCCACCCACCCAGGTCGCCAGATGGCCGCTCTGGGGTTTCGGCGCGAAGGCCACGGTGTCAAAGCCATGGTGGCTGCCGTGGAAGCTGATCCGCTCCTCCGACCAGAGTCTGGCGACGATCTCCAGCTGCTCGTCACTGACTCTGCCTCGCGCCTTGAACGGCGCGCCCAGAGCGGCGAATTCCTCCTCCATCCAGCCCACCCCTACCCCCAGGATGAAGCGGCCCTGCGAGAGCCGGTCCAGGCTGACAGCCACCCGAGCCCAGTGCAGCGGGTGGCGGTAGGGCAGGACCAAGACGCTGATGCCCAGCTTCACCCGCTCGGTCCGCCCGGCCAGGAAAGCGAGGCAGGTCAGCGAGTCGAGAAAGGGCAGATCCGGTGGAACTATGAACTGCTGGTTCTCGCTGTAGGGATAGGTGGTGTCGATGCGAGCGGGGGTGACCACGCGGTCGGCCGACCAGACAGCCTCGAAGCCCAGGCGCTCGGCCTGCCGCGCAGCCTCCGTCAGCACCTCAGCGCTGGCAGCGCGGCCCGAGATCGGCAGAAAGACGCCCAACTCCACGCCCGGTTACCTGCCTGTGAACACCGGCTTACGCTTGCCGGTGAATCCGGCATGGAACTCGCGAAAGTCCTGCGCTGTCATGAGCAGCGTCTGGGTCCAGGCCTCCATCTCGATCGCCGCCGAGTAGTCCAGGCTGCCTGCGCGGTTGAGCATCTCCTTGGTCATGGCCAGGCCCCAGGGCGCAACCTCCTGCAGCCGGCCGGCGTACTCGGCAACCAGCGGGTCCAGATCCTGATCGGGCACCACCCGGTTGGCGAGCCCCATGGCCAGCGCCTCCGCTGAGCTGATCCGGTCACCCAGCATCAGGATCTCGGCAGCCCGGCCGAGGCCGACCAGCCGGGGTAGAAGCCAGCAGATGCCCATATCACCGCCCGAGATGCCGACCTGGGTGAAAAGGAAGCGGAAGCTGGCTGACTCCGCCAGCAATCTGACATCGGAGGCGGCGGCCAGCACCGCGCCGGCGCCGGCGGCGATGCCATTGACGGCCGAGATCACCGGCTGGGGCAGCTCGCGCAGGTTGCGCGTGCAGGCGCCGGTCATGCGAGCGAACTCGTAGACGCCACGCGTGTCGAGCTTGAGCAGCTCGCCGATGATCTGCTCGACGTCGCCGCCGGAGCAGAAGCCCCGGCCGCGGCCACGCAGCACAATCACCCGCACGTCGGCCAGCCGTCCCTTCAACTCGGCGGTCAGTCGCTCCAGGTCGGCGTAGATCTCGAAGGTCAGTGAGTTGAGGCGCTCGGGCCGGTTGAACGTGACGGTGGCCACGCCGCTCTCCTCCTCGTAGTCGAAGTGCCGCCAGGCCACCGGGTTACTCTAACGGCCATGGCGGGGCCCGACCTCATCAACCCTCCTGAACTGGGCCCGCCTGCCGGCTTCTCCCACGCAGCCGCCAGCCGCGACCTCGTGGTGCTCGGCGGCCAGATCGGCTGCGACGCCTCCGGCCGGATCCTGGCGCCCGGGGACATGGTGGCCCAGTTCGGCCGGGCGCTGGAGAATGTCGCCATCGCGCTCCGAGCAGCTGGCAGCGCTCCCGAGCTGGCGCTGAAGCTCACCTACTTCGTAACCGACGTCGCCAGCTATCGAGCGAACCTGAAACCCATCGGCCGGTCCTATCGAGCCTTGTTTGGGAGACACTTTCCGGCCACCAGCCTGTTTGAGGTGAAGGGCCTCTTCGACCCCGAGGCACTCATCGAGATCGAGTGCCTTGCCTTGCGGCAGGTGGCTTGAAGGCACCCGTCGAACGGACGGCGGACCTGGACGGTCCTGGCCGCTACCTGGACTTCGGCGGTGAGGGGCAGCCCCTGGTTCTCCTCCACGGGTTGGGCGGGGCCGCCGAGAACTGGCTGGCGGTTGGCGCGGCGCTGAGCAAGAACCATCGGGTACTGGCACCCGACCTGCGCGGCCACGGGCGGACGCTCCTTTCCGGCCACCCGGCCCGGATCAACGATCACCAGCGGTACCTCGACGCCTTCCTCCGCCAGGTGGCGGGCGTGCCAGCAGTTGTGGTGGGCAGCTCGATGGGGGCCCTCATCTCCGTCCTGCAGGCGGCTCGGGAGCCCGCGACCATTTCAGCGCTGCTGCTCGTCGACCCCGCTCTCCCCTGGGCGGGGCGCCGCCGGTTCGACTTCGCCGTTTGGGCGGCGTTTGGTTCCCTCCTGCTGCCCGGCGTGGCCGAGCGGGGCCTGCCTCTGCGGAGGCGGCGGCTGGGTGCCGAGAGGAGCGTCCGTGAGTCGCTGGCCATGATCTGCGCCGATCCTGGGCGCGTGCCGCCCGAGGTCTTCCGAACGCACGTGGAGCTCCTGGAGGAGCAGCGCCTGGTGCCTGACTACAGCCGGGCGCTGGTCCAGTCGGGCCGCTCGATTCTCAGGATGCTGGCCAGCCTCCGCTTCGACCCCATTTATCGCGCCCTGGAGTGCCCTGTCTGCATCCTCCACGGCGATCGCGACAGGCTGGTGCCTGTCGAGTTCTCGCTGGGTCTGGGGCAGCGTTACGGCTGGCCGGTCGAAGTGCTGCCCGGCGTCGGCCACGGGCCGATGATGGAGGTGCCCGACCTTTTCAGCCAGACTGCGCTCAAGTGGCTGCGGACGCCAGCCTTGCGGTCGGCCTAGGCCGCTGAATGCCGGCGGTTAGAAGGCGAACCGGGAAGGGTAGGCTGGGGCCAGGATTCGTGGCCGAAAAAGCAAAGCTCAGCGCACCTCCCACGACGCGCGTCACCCGCGGCCACGGCCTGCTGGAGGGCTTCCTGGCTCGGCAGCGCATGCGGCGCGCAGACCGCCTGATCTCGCCCGCCCAACGCCGGGGCAGGATTCTCGACATCGGCTGCGGCACCTATCCCCTCTTCCTGAGCTTGGCCAAGTTCGGCGATCGCGTCGGCTTGGACCGCATCTCGTCGGAGGTGCGGGCAGAGTGGGCGGCACACGGCGTGCGCCTCTTGGACCACGACGTGGAGCAGGATGCACGGCTGCCCTATGGCGACGAGTCGTACGAGGTAGTGACCATGCTGGCTGTGTTCGAGCACCTTTCGGAAGACACCTTGCTCAAGGTTCTGCGCGAGGTGTATCGCCTGCTCAAGCCGGGCGGTCAGTACATCATGACGACGCCCGCGCGCAGGACGTTTCACCTTCTCAACTGGATGGCCCGGTTGGGCCTGCTCAGCACTGACGAGATCGACGAACACCACAGGACCTACGGTCACCGAGAGATCCGGGAGATCCTGGTCGCCGCGGGCTTTCCGACCGACTGCATCCGCCTCGGCTACTTCGAGGCGGGGCTCAATAACTGGGCGGTCGCCACCAAACCAGCGAGCCTGACGCCGGGTTAGTTGCCCGTAACTGACGACTCTTCGAGGCGGCCGGGACAGCAGAGGAAACCATGAACTACGCCGAACCGATCGTGAGGCCGCTACGGATTCTCTGGCAGCACAAGTACCTTCTGCTGCTGGCCCTCTTTGGTGGCGCCGACGTGGGCGGCGGCGGTGCGTTCAACGCAAACGGTGTCAACGGCTATTTTTCCGGCGCCGGATCCGGCGGGAGCAGCAGCGGCAACTCTGGCGCCGGGAATCTTCAGTCGCTCGACCCCAACGTGGTGACTGGGCTGGTAGTCACCTTCGTCGTCATCATCGTCGCGGTCCTGCTCCTTTTGATCATCTTCTTCTTCCTGTCCTGCCTGACCCAGGGCGCCTTGACGCGCGCCATCGCCGAGCATGACGCCGAACTCCCTTTCAATCTGAGCAGCTCGCTGCGAGCTGGCCTGGCTTCGTTCGGCTGGATCCTCCTGCTCAGGTTGCTGGCCTTCGTGGTCGGCTTCATCTTCCTGCTGCCTTTGGCAGGTCTCGTTTGGGCCTTCGTCGGCCTCCGCGACCAGCCTGCGCTGATTGTGGTGCTGGTGGTGGTGGGCATTGCCTACCTGGGCTTGTTCTTGCTCCTTGCCATTGCGCTCGGTCTGATCCAGATCCTCGCCCTGAGAGCAATTGTTCTGGAGCAGCGCTCGGTGCTGGCGGCGATCCGCCGGGCAGTGCAACTCCTCCTGCTGCGACCGGGGCGAGTGCTGCTGACCTGGCTGATTCAGGTGGGCCTGGGCTTGGGAGTTGGCCTCGCGCTGACAGTCGTGGTGCTCATCGTCGCCCTCTTGTTTGGATTGGGCGGCTTAGCCATCACGAGCCTGCTGCAATGGTCGCCGCTGCTGGCCTTTGGGGTAGGGGGGATCGTTTTGATTCTTGTCTCCCTGCTGATCGCGGTGGTCACCGGCTCGTACTTCAGCGCCTACTGGACTGTGGCCTACCGGCGCCTGGAGCTCGACCGTCCGCCGTCGGGACCGGCGCCGTATGCCGTTCCCGGATAGCGTGAGCCCTTCGTCTCGATTGGCGGCTGCCTGCTGTGGGTAGTTTTAGGTCATGATCCGGCGCCTTGACAGCCGCACAGGGTTTGCGCTGCTCCTGATCTGTTGCGGCGCAGGTCTGGCGGCCCTGGAACTGGCTCCCACGCCTGTGCGAGGGTCAGCCTGGCAGTTTGGCTGGGCGCTCAGCTTCCTGCTCGGAGCGGCGCTGCTGGTGGGGGCTGCCTTGGCCAACCGCAGGCGAGGTTGGCTCTGGCTTCCGGTGGGCTGCTTGGTCTCGCTGGGGGTCGGGTCAGCGGCCGTCGCAGCCACCGGGCTGGTCCAGTTCTGGGCCTACGGATGGCCGCTGGTAGTTCCAGGCGGCCTCGGCCTGGGCCTCTGGCTGCACGGGCTGGCCGGGCGACGGCCGAGGGAACGGGGCTGGGGCCTCGGCCTGGCCAAGGTCGGCCTCCTCCTCTTCTTGATCCTGGTGGCTCTTTTTGAGGGAGTGATGCACTGGAGCGGTCACTACCAGGGTCTCGCGAGCACAGCCGTTCTGGCCGCCATCGTGCTCCTGCTCGGAATTTGGCTGCTTGTCCGGCGGTGGGTCCCGGCGCGGCAGTACTGACTTCGTTCACAACCGGGGTTTCGCTTTTTCGTGCCTCAGCCACTAGTCTTGGCCGCCGACCAGCGCCTACCATGATCTCGGACACTCCCCTCTTCGCCACGGAGCCCCCGCCGTCTATTCGCGGGGGCTCCGTTTTTTCTGCGCCGGCGGGAGGCTGTGGGTACTTCGGCGCAAGCTAGGAGAAGGAACGATTGACCGTCAAGATGTACTACGACGCTGACTGTCCGGCCGAGCTGAGAGAGAGGGTCGCGATTCTCGGCTACGGCTCTCAGGGCCACGCCCACGCCCAGAACCTGCGTGACAGCGGGGTGGATGTGCGCGTGGGTCTGCAGCCGGGCAGCCGGTCAAGGGCCAAGGCGGAGCGGCACGGCCTGCGAGTGGTGGGCGTCGCTCAGGCGGTTCAGGAAGCCGAAATCGTGACAATCCTCACGCCTGACGTGGGCCAGGCCAAGCTCTACCG
This sequence comes from Candidatus Dormiibacterota bacterium, assembly GCA_030948155.1. GTDB lineage: Bacteria > Chloroflexota > Dormibacteria > Dormibacterales > Dormibacteraceae > Dormiibacter. The sequence goes on from JALZAW010000001.1 coordinate 23,139, forward strand.
AGACGAGATCGAGCCGCACTTGCACCGAGGCGCGCTGCTCTTGTTCGCGCACGGGTTCGCCATTCACTTCGGTCAGATCGCCCCGCCCCCGGAGGTGGACGTGGCGATGGTCGCGCCCAAGGCGCCGGGTCATCTTGTCCGCAGCACCTACGTCGAGGGCAACGGCGTTCCCATGCTGCTCGCCGTTCAGCAGGACGCAACCGGCGGCACGCGCCGGCGGGGACTGGCCTACGCTCGCGCGATCGGCGGCGGCCGCGCCGGGATTATCGAGACCACCTTCAAGGATGAGACCGAGACCGATCTCTTCGGCGAGCAGGCGGTGCTCTGCGGCGGCGTGTCAGCGCTCATCACCGCCGGGTTCGAAACCCTGGTCGAAGCCGGCTATCCCCCGGAGATGGCTTACTTCGAGGTGCTGCACGAGATGAAGTTGATAGTCGACCTCATGTACAGGGGTGGACTCGGCTTCATGCGCTACTCGGTGTCGGACACCGCCGAGTATGGCGACTACGTGTCAGGTCCCCGCGTCGTTGACGAAAGGGTGAAGGAATCGATGCGGCAGGTGCTGCGGGAGATTCAGGACGGCAGCTTCGCCGAGCGCTGGATCGACGAGAACAGCCAGGGTCGCAACCGCTTTCTTCAGATGCGCCAGGAACATGCCGAGCATGAGCTGGAGACGGTTGGCGCGGAGCTGCGCGGCATGATGCCGTGGCTGCAGCCTCGCACCGCTGACGACTGAGGCGCTCGCCGGTGAGAGTCGGCTTTCAGGGTGAGGCCGGTGCGTACTCGGAAGAGGCTTTACTCGTGCTCTTTCCGGCCGCGACAGCCATAGGTTTCCGGACCTTCGAGCAGACCTTCGACGCACTTCAATCCGGCGTGATAGAAGGGGCGGTGCTGCCGGTCGAGAACACGCTCGGCGGGATAGTGCAGGAGGTCAACGATCTGCTCTGGGCGCGCAGCGGCCTAAGGCTCACCGGCGAGTACGTCCATCCGATTCGCCACCACCTGCTCGGTCGCCGCCACGAACCACCGCAGCGAGTCATCTCGCATCCTCAGGCGCTGGCGCAGGTCCGCCGCTTTCTGGAGGCACGCGCCCTGACTGCCGTCCCGTTCTATGACACGGCAGGGGCGGCCCGGCAGGTGGCCGAGCGGCCGGAAGCAGGCACGGCGGCAGTCGCCAGCTGGCGAGCCGGCCAGCGCTACGGACTGGAGGTGCTGGCCGCCGGCATCCAGGACTCCGACAGCAACCACACGCGGTTCGTCGTGGCCGAGCGCGGCCGGCCGGATCGCCCGCTCGCCGGCGGGCCCGGTTGGAAGACCTCGCTCTGCTTCGCTGCAGCGCATCAGCCAGGCAGCCTGGTCCGAGCATTGGAGTGCTTTTCCGCCCGTCAGGTGAACCTGGCCCGGCTGGAATCCCGACCGCTCATGGGCAAGCCCTTCGAATACCTCTTCTTCCTTGACCTCCACATCAGCGATCCGGATGAGGCGGAGGCGGCCTTGACGGCACTGGAGCGCCAGGCTGCGGAAGTCCGGCTGTTCGGGACGTTCAGCGCGCTGTCAGGCGGCCTTGACGGCGGCGAGCAGCTTGGTCAGTGAGTCCTTGGCGTCGCCGAAGAGCATCACCGTCTTGGCGTCGTAGAGCAGCTCGTTGTCGATCCCGGCGAAGCCTGGCCGCATCGAACGCTTCAGGAAGACGACTGTCTTCGCCTGGTCGACATTCAGGATCGGCATGCCGTAGATGGGACTGCCGGGAGAGCTCTTGGCGGCGGGATTCACCACGTCATTGGCACCCACCACCAGCACCGCGTCGGTCGACTTGAACTGGTCGTTTATCTCGTCCATCTCCTTCAGCTGTTCGTACGGCACATTGGCCTCGGCCAGCAGCACGTTCATGTGCCCAGGCATGCGTCCGGCCACCGGGTGGATGGCGTACTGCACGTCAACCCCACGCGCCTCCAGCTGCTCGCCCAGCTCGCGCACGGCGTGCTGGGCCTGGGCCACAGCCAGCCCGTAACCGGGCACTACCACCACGTTGCGGGAATACGCCAGCAGGGTGCCGATGTCCTCGGAGTTGCCTGTCCTCACGCTCCGCTCGCCGGCCGGCCCAGCCGCAGCCCCGGCTGCTTTCACGCTGCCGAAGGCGCCGAAAAGGACGTTGGCCAGCGAGCGACCCATCGCCTCACTCATCAGCGTGGTCAGGATCGTGCCTGAGGCGCCCACCAGCGTCCCGGCCACTATCAAAGCGAAGTTGTCGAGAACGAAGCCGCTGGCCGCGACCGCGAGCCCTGTGCAGGCGTTGAGCAGCGAGATGACCACGGGCATGTCAGCCCCTCCGATCGGGAGCACGAAGGCCACGCCCAGCACCAGGGCCAACCCGAGCAGCGCTATGAAAACGGCCGGCTGGCCGGTGAAGGCGAGCAGCGCGACGGCCAGGGCCAGGATCAGCACGGCCAGCAGGCCGTTGACCACCTGCTGGGCCGGGTAGGTGATGGGCCGGCCCGTCATCAGCTCCTGCAGCTTGGCGAAGGCGATCGCCGAGCCCGCGAAGGAGATGCCTCCGACGATGATGGCGAAGACGCTGGGCAGGCCCGACTGCAGAGCGGGTCGCTGGCCGCCCAGCTGCAGCAGCTCAGCCACCGCCACCAGGGCGGCGGCGCCGCCGCCGACCCCGTTGAACAGTGCCACCATCTGCGGCATGGCGGTCATCCGGACGCGTCGGGCGCCAACTGTGCCGGCGATGCCGCCCAGCAGCACACCGAGAACGCAGATGGTGATGCCTGCCGGCGTCGCGCGGCCGGCGACCAAGACGACGGTCCAGGCGACCGCCAGCGCCATGCCGATCGCACCCACTGTGTTGCCCCGGCGGGCGCCTTTGGGCGAACTGAGAAAGCGCAGACCGACTATGAACAGGACCGACGCCAGCAGGTAGACGAGCGGCGTGAGCAGCCCCGTCAACGCCGCTCCTCGGTAACCGGATCGCCGCCCGCGCCGAGCCGGCGGCCCCTGAACATCTCCAACATGCGGTCCGTGACGACGAAGCCACCCACGACATTGGTGGTGGCGAGCAGCACAGCTACAAAACCGAGAGCGATCTGGAGTGGTGTCTGCGCTCCCGCTGCAATGATGAGCGCGCCGACCAGAATTATGCCGTGGATGGCGTTGGAGCCTGACATGAGCGGCGTGTGCAGGATCGTCGGCACCTTCGAGATCACCTCGATGCCGACGAAAACGGCCAGCACGAAGTAGGTGAAGTTGACGATCAGAGTCTGGTTCACGCCGGCACGCCCATCAGCTGTTTGGCGCGCTCGTTCACCACCTGGCCGGCGTGCGTGACGCAGCTGCCGCTGGTGATTTCATCCTCGAAGTCGAGCCGGACTTCGCCCTCCTGCCACAGGTGCAGGAACAGGTTCAGCACGTTGCGCGCATAGAGCTGGCTTGCGTGGTGGGCGATGGTGGAGGGCACATTGGCGGTCCCATCGATGAAGACGCCATCGGCTTCAACCACCTGATCGGCGCGAGTCAGCTCGCAGTTGCCACCCGTATCCGCCGCTAGGTCCACGATCACCGACCCCGGCCGCATTCCCGCCACCATTTGCCGGCTGACCAGCAGTGGTGCGCGCCGGCCGGGGATGGCGGCGGTGGTGATGACCACGTCGGCAGCGGCGATCCGCTGACCGAGGAGCTCCCGCAGTCGCGCCTGGAACTCCTCCGACTGCTCGCCGGCGTAGCCGCCCTGGCCGACAGCTGCCTCGACGGGCAGCTCGACGAACTTGGCGCCCAGGCTCTGGACCTCCTCCTTCACCGCCGGGCGGACGTCATAGGCCTCCACCACCGCGCCGAGCCGGCGGGCGGTGGCGATCGCCTGCAGGCCCGCAACTCCGGCGCCCAGCACCAGGACGCGGGAGGGCGCAATGGTGCCGGCGGCGCTCATCAACATGGGGAAGTACTTGCCCAGCCGCATGGCCGCCATGAGGACTGCCTTGTAGCCGGCCAGCGAGGCCTGAGAGGAGAGGGCATCCATGCTCTGCGCACGGCTGAGCCGCGGCAGCAGCTCGAGCGAGAAGGCTGTCACCTGCCGCCCAGCCAGCGCTTCCACCACCTTGCCCTGCGTGGCTGGCTGGAGGAAACCGACGAGCAGCGCAGCCGGGGGGAGCAGGCCAACCTCGGACAGGTTGGGGGCCTGGACTTTGAAGACCGCTCCGGCGCCGCGCCACAGCGGGTCGGCCTCCGCCTCCACACCCGCGCCTGCCTCGGCGTACTCCGGGTCCGGGTAACCCGCCGCCGCGCCCGCGCCTGCCTCGACAGCGACTTCCAGGCCCGCGGCGATCAGTTTGGCGGCCGTCTCGGGCGTGATCGCCACCCGGCGCTCACCCGCCTGTGTCTCCCGTGGGGCGACGACTCTCACGCCCGGAATGCTAGCGCCCCGAAGCTCGGGCGCTAAGTTCAGCCCTCCGGACAAAGCAAGAAAAGGTCCCGGCGCCGGGACCCGCAAGGCTCTGCGCCGGCGCCAAGGCTCGTCCCGGCCAGACGAGGCGGCACGCTGCCTGAGCTTAGGCCCGGCCGGCAGTTCCGCGACGGGTACCATTGAGTTCGGATTTCCTTGCTGCCGACCGTCAACGACCTCACTTTTCAAGCTGCCACCGTCAATGGCTCAGGCAGCCAGTCAGCCAACATGGTGCTGACGCGGGCCATCTTCTCGCTAGGCATTCCCGTGGCGCCAAAGAATGTCTTTCCCTCCAACATCGAGGGTCTGCCCACCTGGTACCAACTGCGCGTCACCACCCAGGGCTACCAGGCTCGCAAAGGGGATCCCGACGTACTGGTGGCGCTGAACCCCGCCACCTGGCGGCAAGACCTGGAGCAGGTCCGGCCGGGCGCTGCTGTCATCCATCAGCACATTTACTCCACCGCCGACGCACGCACAGACGTGGATTACTTTCCTGTGCCCTTCACCAAACTGGCGAAGACGGAGATCCAGCAGGACGCGCTGCGCAAGCAGCTGACCAACCTGATCTACGTAGGTGTGGTGGCCGGACTTCTGGAGGTGCCCTTCGAAGCCATCCAGGAAGGCATCCGGCGGACCTTTCCCACCAAGCCGCGCGCCTGGCAGGCCAACGAGGACGCTGCCCGCATCGGATTCAGGTACTGGCAAACGAACTTCAGCGCGCACGAACGGCGCCATGTCCTCCGGCCGCTGACGGGCGTGACTGACGGCCAGATCCTAATAGAGGGCAATCAGGCAGCGGCGCTGGGCTGCATCATGGGCGGCTGCACAGTGGCCGCCTGGTACCCGATCACCCCCTCCTCCAGCGTCTGCGAAAACCTGGCAGCGTACGCCGACCGCTACCGCCTGGATAACGCGACCGGCGAGCGGCGCATAGCCATAGTGCAGGCGGAAGACGAGCTGGCAGCTATCGGTATGGCCATCGGCGCCGGCTGGACGGGGGCGCGGGCCATGACCTCGACCAGCGGCCCTGGCATCTCCCTCATGGCGGAGTTCAGCGGGCTCGCCTACTACGCCGAAATACCTGTGGTGATCTTCGACATCCAGCGGATCGGCCCCTCGACAGGCCTGCCGACGCGCACCTCGCAGGGCGATCTGGCGTTCGTCTACACCCTCTCACACGGGGACACCAAGCACCTTGTCCTGCTGCCGGGCACCGTGGCGGAGTGCTACGAGTTCGCTCAGACCTCTTTTGACCTGGCGGACCGCTTTCAGACGCCGGTGTTCGTGCTCTCGGACCTGGATCTCGGCATGAACCTCTGGATGTCGCCTCAGCTGCAGTATCCGGAGCGTCCCTACGACCGCGGCAAGGTGCTGACCAGAGACGATCTGGATCGGTTGGAAGGCGAGTGGGGCCGCTACCAGGACGTGGATGGCGACGCGGTGACCTACCGCACCCTGCCCGGGACCGATCATGCGCGAGCGGCTTACTTCACACGTGGCTCGGGTCATGACGAGCTGGCTCGCTACACCGAGAGTGCCGAGGCCTATGCGGCCAACATGGATCGGCTGGCTCGCAAGCTGGAGACCGCCCGCGCGGTAGTGCCGGCGCCGGTGGTGGAAACGGTCGACTCGGGGCAGATCGGCGTCATCGCCTTCGGCAGCACTCACGCAGCGGTGGTGGAGGCGCGAAACGAACTGCGTGAGCACGGTTTGGCCGTCAGCTACCTGCGGGTGCGAGCGCTGCCGCTGAGTCCCACTCTGGTTGACTTCGTCGCGGCCCACGAGCGCATCTATGTGATCGAGCAGAACCGCGACGGCCAGCTCTACGACCTGATCCGGCTCGAGCTACCGCCTGAGCTGCTGGGCCGCGTTCGCTCCATCCGGCATTACGACGGGCGGCCCATCACTGCTGAGGCACTGAGCCGGCCCCTGCTCGAACTGGAGGCACAGCCTGTCTGATGGCGGCTCCCGTGCTGAACCACATAGGTCTGGGTCGTGACTCCTACAAAGGCGTCGCCAGCACGCTCTGCGCCGGCTGCGGCCACAACTCAATCACCAACCATGTCATGAAGGCGCTCTATGAACTCGGCGTCGAGCCACACCTGCTGGCCAAGATGAGCGGCATCGGCTGCTCCTCCAAGACGCCCGCCTACTTCGTCGAACGGGCGCACGGCTTCAACGGCGTGCACGGGCGGATGCCCTCGCTCACGACAGGCGCACAGCTCGCCAACCGCAAGCTCATCATGCTGGGCGTCTCCGGCGACGGGGACACCGCTTCCATAGGGCTGGGCCAGTTCATGCACATGATCCGGCGCAACGTTGACTGCACCTACATAGTCGAGGACAACGGCACCTACGGCCTGACCAAAGGTCAGTTCTCGGCCACTGCCGATATCGGCTCCATGCAGAAGAAGGGCGCTGTCAATGAGTATTTGCCGATCGATCCCTGTGCGGTGGCGGTCAGCCTCGGCTGCAGCTTCGTGGCCAGGTCCTTTTCGGGCGACGGGAAGCAGCTGGTGCCGCTGCTCGAAGCGGCGCTGGCCCATCGCGGCACTGCTGTCCTGGACGTCATTTCGCCGTGCGTGACCTTCAACGATCACGACGGCTCGACCAAGAGTTACGCCTACGTCAAGGACCACGAGGAGGAGCTGCAAGACGTCTCCTTCATCCCTTACTTCGAGGAGATCGAGGTCGACTATGAGCCAGGCACCACCACCGATGTGCGGCTCCACGATGGTTCGCATTTGAGGCTCCACAAGCTGGCCCAAGACCATGATCCGAGCGACCGGTTGGGCGCCATCCGGCTGCTGGAAGAAGGCCGGACGAGGGGCCAACTGGTCACGGGGCTGGTCTACCTGGACGAGACCATGGAGGACTTCGCGACTCGGGAGCACCTGCCCGAGCGGCCGCTGCAATCTTTCAGCGAAGCCGAGCTCCGGCCTTCGCGGGAGGAGTTTCAAGCGCTGATGGGGAGCCTGGCGTAGAAGCCGCACACACGGCCGTGAGCGAGCAATTCGCCCGGGCCGCCCGGGTTCTGGCTGCTCGCGATCCGGCCCTGGGCAGGGTGATCGAAGCGGTCGGGCCGCCAGTCTTGCGGGAGCCTCAGCCTGACGCGTTCGCCGCCCTGGTGCGCTCGATAGTGTTCCAGCAGCTGGCCGGCAGAGCCGCCAGCGCTATTCACCAGCGATTCCTGGCGACGCTGCCGGACGGGCTCTCCCCGCAGAATGTGCTGACTCTGCCGCCCGAAGTGCTGCGTCAGGCAGGGCTCTCGGGTGCCAAGGCAGCCTCCATCCTGGACCTGGCCACCAAGGTCGGTGCCGGCACTGTGCCGCTTCAAGATGCCGAGGCCCTGGACGACGAGGAGCTGGTCACGCGGCTGGCGACCGTCCGCGGCATCGGCCGCTGGACTGCTGAGATGTTCCTCATCTTTCACCTGCGCCGGCCGGACGTCTGGCCGGTGGACGATCTCGGCGTGCGGAAGGGCTACGCCAAGGCGCACAGCTTGGCCGCGTTGCCGACGCCGAAGGCGCTGATGGCTCTCGGCGAGCCCTATCGGCCCTGGCGGACGGTCGCCGCCTGGTACTGCTGGCGAGCTGTTGATACAGTGCTGCCCCAGGCATGAGCTGGGAGACCCAGCATGTTCAACGCACAAGGAGGTATCGCATGGAACTCAGCGCGCGCAACCAGCTCCGGGGCCGGGTGACCCGCGTCAAGACCGGGACGGTGATGGCGGAGGTCCAAGTCGAGGTCGAGGCAGGCACAGTCGTTGCGGCCATCACCGACGGCTCCCGGCAAGGCCTGAATCTTGCCGAGGGCGACGAGGTCACAGTGATCATCAAGGCGACCGAGGTCATGATCGGCAAGTAGGGCGGCAGCTGTCCAACCGGCCGGTTATAGAGACCGGTCGGCGTTTCACTGAGTGGAAGCGCGCTTCCGGTGGGCCAGCACCTAGCGCCTGAGAGCTTCGTGGGCCCGTCGCCTGGCAATGGCTAGACTGTCGACGATGCCTGAGTATCGCGTCGGCGAGGTGGCCGAGTTGATGGGGGTGAGCTCTGACACCGTCCGCCGGCTGGTCGACTCAGGCCAGGTCCGCACCCTGCGGACCTCGAGCGGTCAGCGGCTAGTCGATGGGAGCGACCTGGCGCGTTTTCTGGCCCAGCAAGGAGGTGCGGCAGCTCCGGCCTGGCCCGAGGCACGAGAGTCCGCCCGGAATCACTTTCCGGGCATCGTCACCCGCGTCGTCAAGGATGGCGTCATGGCCCAGGTGGACATCCAGGCAGGCCCGCATCGAGTCGTCTCTCTCATGACCCGGGAGGCGGCCGACGAGCTAGCGCTCAAGCCAGGGGTACGCGCCATCGCCGCTGTCAAGTCGACCAACGTGGTGGTGGAGTTGCCGCGATGAAGCGCGTCCTCACCGTGTTGACGGCGATGATGCTGACGGCCTGCGGTGGCAGCGGCCCCTCGACCGCTTCAACCTCTTTTCCGAGCCCTGACAACGTCGCCGGGACCATCAACGTTTTCGCCGCCGCCAGCCTCACCGCAGCGTTCAAAAATGTGGGCGCGGCTTTCCAAGCCAAGCATCCCAAGGCCAATGTCGTGTTCAATTTCGCGGGCAGCGCCTCCCTCGTGACCTCGATCAACAACGGAGCTCCGGCGGACGTCTTCGCCTCCGCTGACCTCCCGAACATGCAAAAGGTGGTGGCCACCGGCAACACTGTCAGCCAACCTGTGAACTTCGCCTCGAATGAGCTCCAGATCGTCGTTTCGGCGGGCAATCCAAAGGGGATCAAGGGATTGGCTGATCTTGCCAGTCCCGGCACGGTGGTGATCCTGTGCGCACCCGCGGTGCCGTGCGGAAATTACGCGAACCAAGCGCTCGCAAAGGCTGGGGTCAAGGTGACTCCCAAGAGCCAGGAGCAGGATGTCAACGCGGTGGTCAGCAAAGTTTCGTTGGGCGAGGCCGATGCCGGCATCGTCTACGTCACCGACGTCAAGGCGGCAGGCGCCAGGGTCCAGGGGGTCCCGATCCCCGACACTCAGAACGTGGCGGCCCTCTACCCGATCGCGACGGTGAAGGGCGGCTCGAATCCTAGAGGAGGCCAGGCCTTCATCGATTTCGTGCTGAGTGCCCCAGGGCAGTCCAAACTAGCCAACTACGGCTTCAAGAAACCCTAGGCAGGAACGCAGAGCGGGCGAGCGCCCGCCGGCGCTGCTGGCCGTCCTTGCCCTTGGCGGCGCAGCGCTCTTCATCCTGCCCCTGGTGGGTCTCGTGGTCGAGGCTCCTTGGCCCGAGGCTCTCGCTGACCTGAGAGCACCTGAGTCACTCGACGCGCTTCGGCTCTCGCTGATCTGCTCCCTCTCCGCGACAGCCATTGCCGTCGTATTGGGCGTGCCCCTGGCCTGGGTTCAGGCCCGGATGGAGTTTC
>JALZAW010000410.1 GCA_030948155.1 Candidatus Dormiibacterota bacterium
CGCTGGGCGCGCACTTCAGTGCCATCTGGATCGTGGTGGCCAACTCCTGGATGCAGACGCCGGTTGCCTTTCACCTGGTCAAGGGGCCGGCCGGTGACACCCGCGCCGAGATCACCAACTTCTGGGGTGTGGTCTTCAACCCCTCCTCGATGGACCGACTCCTGCACGTGATCGTCGGCTCCTGGATAACCGGCGCGTTCGTGGTCCTGAGCGTGAGCGCCTGGTACCTGTTGCGCAACCGGCACCACGAGTTCGCCCATGCCTGCATGAAGGTCGGCCTAGTCATCCTCACCTTCGGCGCCATCTTCCAGGTTTTCATCTCCGGGGACCGGAGCGCCCGCTACGTCGCCGTTTACCAGCCTGCCAAATTCGCGGCCATGGAGGGGCACTGGGATAGCGGCCCCGACCCCATCGACTTCGTGGGCTGGATCGATCAGAACGGTGGCAGGACTTATGCGATTGGCCTCCCCGGCGGTACCAGCTTCCTGCTCGACTTTCGCTTTGACACAGCCGTCAAGGGCCTGAACGAGATTCGGCCCGACCTCCGCCCGCCGGTAAACTGGGTTTTCCAGGCCTACCACGTCATGATCTCGCTCGGGGGCTTCATGCTCGCCCTGAGCCTGGGCTGCTGCCTGTTCTTCTTTTGGGGGCGCCGCCTCTACAGGACGCGCTGGCTTCTCTGGCTGCTGGTCCCCGGGCCCATCTATGCCATCGCCGCCAACCTGTCAGGCTGGTGGACGGCCGAGATCGGGCGGCAGCCGTTCATGGTTTACAACGTACTCCGGACCACTCAGGGCGTGTCTCCCAACGTGCCCGGTGGGGTCGTCATCGCCTCCATCGGCATGTTCGTCTTCATGTACATACTGCTGGGGGCGCTGTACGTGTTCCTGCTGAATGACAAGGTCCAGCACGGCCCCGAGGAGGAGGCAGAGCCGGCCGCCGAGCCCAAGCCCGACATCGGGCTCGCACTGCGCCGGACGGTGGCCTCGGAAAAGGGCCTGGCCGAGGTCTGACGGCGTTGACGCTCAATGCGCTCTGGTACGTGCTGTTTATCGGCATCATTGCCGCTTACGTCGTCCTCGACGGCTTCGATCTGGGCGTCGGCATCCTGCACCCCTTCGTACCCAAAGGTGATAGGGAGAAGCGAATCTCGCTCAACAGCATCGGGCCCGTCTGGGATGGCAACGAGGTCTGGCTGGTGGTGGGCGGAGGCGTGCTGTTCGCTGCCTTCCCCGAAGTCTACGCAACCCTCTTCTCCGGCTTTTACCCGGCCTTTATGCTGGTGCTGGCCTTCCTGATCCTGCGCGCGGTCAGCATCGAGTTCCGGAGCAAGCGCACCTCGGCGGGCTGGCGCAATCTCTGGGACTGGATCTTTGGTATTGCCAGCCTGCTCCTCGCCCTCTTGCTGGGCGTGGCCTTCGGCAACATCGCGCAGGGCGTGCCGATCGACGCCAGCCACAACATCCGCTTCAACCCGATCGACCTGCTCCACCCCTACGCGCTGCTGGTGGGGGTGACGGCCGTTGCCATGCTCGCCCAGCATGGCGCCATCTACCTAGCGCTCAAGACCGAAGGCGACCTTCAGCGGCGCGCGCGCTGGGCGGCCAGCCGGCTGATCGTGGCCTTCATCGTCCTGATCGTGCTCACCGGCATCGCTACAGCCGTCTTTCAGCCCCACCTGATGGCGCCATACCGCCGGATCTGGCCGCTGATCGTGCCGGTGGCGGCTGTTGCGGCGATCGCAAACATCGCGCGCGAGAATCGCCAGCACAACGAGCTCATGGCCTTCGCATCGTCCTGTGCTGGAATAGGGCTCCTGCTCGCCTCGGTGGGCCTCGGCCAGTTTCCCGCGGTGCTCACCTCCAGCCTGGGCAGTGCCTACAGCCTCACCGTGGGCAACAGCATGTCCAGCCCGCTGACCCTCACCGTCATGTTGGTGATGGCTGTGATCGGGATGCCCTTGGTAGTGGCCTACACGATCGGGGTCTACTGGCTATTTCGAGGCAAGGTCAACCTCGGCGAGCGCAGCTACTGAGGTCGTCGGAACCGGTAACGTCCGGGCGAGTGTCATTCGGATTGCTTGACTATCGTCCGGCCGCCGGCCGCACCGGGAACAGTCCGTCCCAGGGGATCGCGAGCGGCTGATCCTTACCGATCACCTGGTAGAGGTGGCGCATGAGCGGGAAGTCGGCCGGCTGGACGACACCACGTGCGGTGAGCTTGTCAAGAGCGCCCCCAATCACGCGGATCGCGGCAGCCCCTTCCATGGTGACGTGGTTAAGCCGCTCGTGGGCCTCGGTGAATGTCAGGCCGGTGCCCACCAGCCGACCGGCGCGGACATTTCGCCCGCCGGTGCTGGTGACGTACATGTCACCCACGCCAGGTAACCCGAGTACTGTCTCCGGCCGTGCGGCGAAGTTGTAGCTGCGGTAGGGGCTCTCAGTCTCACCCATCCGCTCCAGGAGTCCTTCAGGGAACCCGACGCTCAGGGCGTAGCAGTTCTTCATCGCCGCACAGACCTCGGCACCCACGACGTCGGTAGAGGTCCAGATGTGGTAGTAGTCGGTCCGGAAGGTGCTCGCCAGTCGGTCCAGCGCGTCCTGATCATGCCCGGCGAAGACCACGCAAGTCTGTCGCCGCGCCGCCAGCTCGCCCGCGATCGAGGGGCCGACGATCGCCGCCCAGGAGACCTGCGAGCGTACTTCCTCGGTTACCTGGTCGGCCAGAACATCCAGCAGGATGCGGAGATCACCCTGTTCGGTAGCTTCCATACCTTTGGCAATGGCGATTACCAGCATGCCCGGCTTGAGACGGGATGCCAGCTGCTGACCCGCCCAACTCACTCCGAAGGAGTTGACGCCAGAGAGCACGATCTCGGCGCCATCGAGGGCCTCATCGAGGCTCTCCAACTGGTAAGGGCGGACCGACTCTGGCAGCTTCAATTTGAGCCCGGGGTGCACACCCGTGGTCCGGACACCCTCGATGATGTCCCGATCTAGGTGGGTTCCGACCAGCCGGACGTCGTGGCCATTGTCAGCCAGCGGGACCGACAAGGCAGAGCCCATGATCCCTGAACCCAGGATCGC
>JALZAW010000411.1:0-1141 GCA_030948155.1 Candidatus Dormiibacterota bacterium
CATCCGGCGGGGTGCCCGGACACACCTCGCCGATCCCGAATCGGAATGAGTCGCTCATGAGCAGGATGGACGAGGTCCTGGAAACCATTCCTTTGGAGCTCGCCGCCTGTGCAGGGCCCCCTCCCCCGGCTTCGCCGGGTACTCCCCCGACTTCGCGGTCCGACTTCGCGGGGGAGAGACTTCTATCGCTGCGCGGCTTCGATGAACTCGCCCTTGGCGGCCGCGTACTCGTTGGCGTCGGTGTAGAGCGGCGCCAGCCGGCGCTTGAGCCGCTCGTACTCGCGACACAGCTGCGGGTCGGCGCGGAGGCGGTCGCGGAAAGCCAGGTGCCGGCGCTCCCACTCGCTTCCGGCCTCGCAGACGTGGAGGTTTACCACCCGCCGGCCGGAAGCGTCGAGCAGGCCGAAGAAGCGGTGGGACGCCTCGGGGTCGGGGCGGTGGTAGTACCCCAGCCGTTCCAGCACGTCCTGGTAGGCTGCCTGGGGCTCAAAGGACGGGACCGACACCTGGATGTCCACGATGTCCTTGGCCCCCAGGCCGGGTACCGACGTGGACCCCACGTGCTCGATCCGGAGCGCTGCAGGACCGAGCGCACCGCGCAAGCGCGCCTCCTCGGCCCGGTAGCGGGCCGGCCAGGCCGGATCGTAAGCCACGATGGTGATCGTGGGCAAGCGCCCACGATGCTCGGCCACCGCACCGGCGAAGGCGCGGATCAGGCCGTGCAGCGGCTCGCCCTCCGCTCCCACCTGGGGCTGGAAGAGGCTCGCCATGAAGAAGGGGTGGCCCGGCAGCTCGACGATCTCCACGCCCGCGTCGGGTGCACGCCCGGCGACCACCAGGCCGGCCACCTCGAGCACCGGCTCGTACTCTGCGGCGAGGCCGTAGGAGCAGAGGTGGTAGCCGGGCAGCGGACCCGGACCGCACAGCCTCGCCGCCTGCGTGCCCGGCACCGTGCGCACCTCCCGCCACTCGCCGACCAGGGAGCAGGCGAGCGGGACCGCGACGGCATGGGCCGCCCCGGGATGCTGCTCGGCGTGGGCGGCGTCCTCGATGCCGGCGACGTTCCTCGCGTACTCGACGAGCACGTGCTGGAAGCCGCCTCAAGTGCCGGACAGCGGCAGCCGCGTCTCGCGTGCGAGCC
>JALZAW010000411.1:1151-3082 GCA_030948155.1 Candidatus Dormiibacterota bacterium
CGCCCTCCTCGCTGCGGTAGGGGCTGCCCGGCGCGATCCAGAGGCCGTCGAAGCCTGCCAGCCGGTCCTCCGCCCCCCCGGCGAGCTGGTCGGTGGCGACCCACTCCGCGACGATCCCGTGGGGCAGACGCGCCAGGGCGCGGTCCAGGGCCAGGTGGGTCTCGAAGGCCGGGTTGCGGTCTCCTACGACCGCGACGCGTGGAGCCGAGCCGCTCAGCTTGCCACGCGGCTGCGCTGGCGCCGCTGCTTGCCGGACACGTAGTCCACAAGCACGAACTCGCCCAGGCGCTCGGGCGACACGAAGAAGGCCCGGCCCTTGTTGATCCGCGTCATCTGGTTGACGAACTCGGTCAGGTAGGGACCGCGCTCCAGCATGAAGGTGTTGATAACGATGCGGTCACGCGTGCAGCGGCGCACCTCGCGCAGCGTCTCCTGGATGGTCCGGAAGGTGGGCGGGTAGGCGAAGAAGACGCGCCCCCGCTCGTCCAGGTGGGCCGTCGGCTCGCCGTCGGTGACCATGATGATCTGCCGGTTTCCACGGTGGCGGGCCAGCAGCGACCGTCCGACCTGGAAGGCGTGCTGCATGTTGGTCCCGTACACGTAGTCGTTGAGGGCGATGCCGGGCAGGCTGTGCGGCTTCAGCTCCACGGCGTGGTTCGAGAAGCCGACCACGTACAGCGTGTCGCGCGGGAACTGCGAGCGGATCAGCGAGTCGAGCGCGATGGCGACCTTCTTGGCAGCCAGGAAGCAGCCGCGCAGGAACATCGACCGGCTCATGTCGATCATCAGCACCGTCGACGCCTGGCTCGTGTGCTCCGTGCGGTGGACGACGAAGTCGGGCGGCTCGATCTGCACGGGGACGCCCTTGCCCTGCCGTTCCAGCGAGTTGAACAGCGTCTCCTTCATGTCCAGCAGGAAGGGGTCGCCGAACTCGTACAGCTTCAGCTCGTCGCCCGCGTCCACTCCCTGCCCGGTGGGCGCGATCCGGTGCTGTCCGATGCGGCTCTTCTTGAGCTGGTTGAAGATCTCGCGCAGCGCGCCCTGGCCGATCCGGCGCATGCCGCGCGGGGTGAGCTCCAGGCGTCTGTCGCGGCGCTCCACGTAGCCCGCCTTCTCCAGGACCTCGGTCACCTGCTTCATCCGGTCCAGCTGCTGGCGGGCCTGCGGGCCGAGCAGCTGGTCGGCGAGGCCGCGGTCGACGTCGTCCAGGCGGAAGCTGCCGCGCTCCAGCTGGGACTCAAGACGGTCCATCTGCTGCAGGCGCTCCATCAGGCCCATCGCCTGCTGCATGCTCATCGGCTCGTCGCCGAAGAACGGGTAGCGCTCGGTGAGCTCGGAGGGGGGCGCCATCTGCTGCATCAGCGCGCCCAGCCGGGCCAGCTCCAGCCGCAGCGAGTCGTCCTGGAGCAGCTGGTCCATCATCCGCCGCAGCTCGTCGCGAGCCTGCGGGGAGAGCGACTGCAGCAGGGAGTTCATCTGCGCCATCTGCCGCTGCATGTGCTCGATCAGCTGGTCGAGCGTCTCGATGCCCGGCGGGAACATCTGGCCGTACTTCTGCATGAAGTCGCGGAACTGCGCCGAAGTGTCCAGGCCCTGCCGGCGCTGCTCCAGCATCCGGTTCAGGTCGCGCACCATCTCGCGGACCGCGGAGACGTCCTGCTGGGTCATGGACTGGATCGACTGCTTCATGCCCTGGAACATCTGGTTCAGCATCTGCTGCTGAAGCTGCTGGAGAAGCTCGTCGAACTTCTGGCGAGCCCCCTCGTCCATGAACTCGTACTGTTTCAGGCCCTTCATCCGGCCGCCCAGGTCTTCTGGGATGCGATCGAGCTGGTTGCGCCGCTGCTTGGCCAGCCGCTCCATCAGCTTGCGGTTCTCGGGCGGCGCCTCCTGGACCTTGCGGTCGATGCCCTGGCGCTCGGCATCGACGA
>JALZAW010000412.1 GCA_030948155.1 Candidatus Dormiibacterota bacterium
CGGCCAATTGCGGCTCCGGACGCCGATGCCGGCGTCATGGGACCCGGCCCGTCGTCGTCACGCATCGACGATGCGCTCCTCCTCGTACCACCCGTTCCTTGTCCGCGGCACCCGAGCAACACCCTTCGGGTGCTTGCCACAATTTCCTCACCGAACATCTGGCGCAGGACACTAGTTCTGCTGGCCGGTTGAGTTGTGCGCGACTGGTTCCGGGCCCAGCCACTCAGAGGCGGGACGGAGAATGCGGCCGTCTTTCGCCATGTACTCCAGCACGTGAGCTGTCCAGCCCGCCACCCTGGAGGCGGCGAAGACGCAGCTGAAGAACTCCTTCGGGAAGCCGGCCGCAGCCAGCACGCCGGCTGAGTAATAGTCCACGTTGGTGGCGTTGGGCCGTTCCGGGTGGCGAGCCAACAGCTCGCGCAGGGCCACTTCCTCCACCTTGGCGGCGACTGCGTAGAACTCGGGATTGCCCTGCTCCGCCAGCTGCTTGAGGATCTTGGCGCGCGGGTCGTAGGTGCGGTAGATGCGGTGGCCGAACCCCATCAGCCGGCCTTTGGTGTTGAGCAAATCGACGACGAACTTCTCAGCGTTGTCAGCGCCGCCAACCTGGTCCAGCATCACCATCGCAGCCGTGGCGGCTCCGCCGTGAGCGGGTCCCTTCAGGGCCGCAACGCCGGCGACGATGGCTGAGGCGAGGTCGCTGCCCGTGGAGGCCGTCACCCGGGTGGCGAAGGTCGAGGCGTTGAGGCCGTGGTCGGCCAGCAAGACCAGGTAGCTCTCCAGGTAGCGGACGCTGTCGGGGCTGGGCTCCTTGCCCTCCAGCATGTAGACGAAGTTGGCGGCGTGGCCGAGGTCGCTGCGGGGTTCGATCGGTTCCTTGCCCTTCACTCTGCGGTAGAAGGCAGCCACCTCAGTCGGCAGAACGGCGGTGATCTTGACAGCCTCTTCCAGAGTGGGCTTGGGACAGCCGGGAGCGGCCGTCTGGGCGGAGAGCAGGGTCCGGAGAGCATCCATCGGGTCCACGTCTGCGCGGAGACCTTGAAGCGCGGCCAGGGCCGCCTCATTGAGGCTGCGATGGTCGGCGAACCGAGCCTTGAGCTCGGCTTCCTGCTCCCGGCTGGGCAGCTCACCATGCCAGAGCAGGTAGGCGATCGCTTCATATGAGCGATCGGCAAGCTCATCGATGAGGTGGCCGCCGCGATAGATCAGGCGGCCGTTCTGACCATCGACCTCACTGATCTCGGTTTGGGCGGCGACCACGCCCTCCAGTCCAGGCCGAAACGGGACAGTCTCCATCCGAAAAGTGAGTTTAGGCACTTCGGACCCGCGATCTTGACCGGCCGCGATGGCACTTGGAGGCAGTACCGGAGCAGGTCGGGCGAAAAGGTCGCCCCCTGTGGCGCCGTACCCCAGTCACCGCTCCTCTCGTTTCGTGGGCAAGCTATGTCACCTGCACCAGACCGCTCGCCGCGGGGACTTGAACGCGCCCTTGCCCCGCCCAGCATTCTCGCGGTTGTCCTGACCGGGATCTGGGCGGTCGCTTGCCAGATCGTCGCGGCCGGTGCTGCTGTCGGTGCCCTCTTTCGGCTCATGTCCTGGCCTCGGATCGTGCTCCCACTGCTCCTGACGCCATTGGGCCTGGGGTTACTTGGCGGCGCCCTGAAGTGGCCTGGCGTCAGGTCAGTTCGGCTGCTTTCGCTCTGGGCCTACGGCAGTGGAGTCCTCAGCCTTGGTCTCCTCTTTCCTTTCGCGGGAGCCATAGACGGTCCGAACTGCGGACCGTCCAACGACTGTGAACACGGGCTTGCCGTCGGGTGGATGCTGTTCTCGGCGGCGGCCTCATCGGCGCTCGCCCTAGGGCTCGTGGTCTACTCATCACTCAGTTGGCTCCTCGACAGCCGTCGCTCGCGCTGATCGGAGCGCCAGCGGAGGAGAGCTGGATCCTCAGGACCCTGACTAGACCATGCCCAGTTCCCAGCGAGCGTCCTCGGTCATCCGCTCAGGGGTCCAGGGCGGATCGTAGACCAGGTCGACGCCGGCGTCCTCGATGCCAGGCAGCCGCAGCAGGTGCTCTCGCACATCCGTCATCACCTCGCCGGCCATGGGGCAGCCCATCGCCGTGAGTGTCATCTTCACGTCCACGCGCTGCGGCTGGATCGCCACTTCGTAGATCAGCCCCAGATCGACCACGTTGACGGGGATCTCGGGGTCGTAGCACTCACGGAGGACCTGGTAGACGTCCTCCTCCTTGACTGCCGCTGTGGCCTGCACTTCCTCGGTCATCAGAGTCCTTTCTCCATCGGTTTGCCGGCTTCCCGCCAGGCCTTGTGGCCGCCGCGGAAGTTGACGACGTCCTTGGCTCCCAGGGCGACGGCCATCTCGGAGGCGACAGCTGAGCGTTCGCCCACTTCGCAGGCGAAAATTGTCTTGTCTCTGAACTTGTGAGCTGTGGGATTCATGAGAATCTGGTTCAGCACCACGTGGCGGGAGCCGGGGATGTGGCCGCTCTCGCGCTCCCAGCCCTCCCTCACATCGACCACCTCATACTCGCCGGAGTCGATCAGCTCCTGGATCTCTGCGATCTTCAGGTCCCGAAAGCCACTCTCAGTCATTTCTTCAGCCGTCATCCTCATCCCCTTCGAATTCTTCCTCCGCCAGGCCGTAGGCGCCGACCTTGAGCACCTTCAGCGACAGCAGGGCGCATTTGATCCGCGCCGGCGAGATCTCGATACCGAGTTCCTCCAGCACTTCTTCCTTGGAGATCTTTCGGGCCTCCTCCAGGGGCATGCCCTTCAGCCGCTCGGTCAAGAGAGAGGCGGACGCCTGGGAGATCGCGCAGCCGCGGCCGTGGAAGCGCACGTCCTCGATCCTTCCCTCGGCCAGCCGGAAGTCCATGCCTATCACGTCGCCGCAGAGCGGGTTCAATTCCTCGTGGCTGACGGTAGGCTCCTCCAGCCGACCGAAATTCCGAGGGTTCTTGTAGTGGTCCAAGATGTACTCGCGATAAAACTGGTCGTCAACCATCAGGCGAAGATCCTCTGGGCGTCTCTGATGGCGACCAGCAGGCGGTCCACCT
>JALZAW010000413.1 GCA_030948155.1 Candidatus Dormiibacterota bacterium
GTGTCGATCCTGATCGGCTTCGCGATCGTGATCGTCCCGCTCTGGAGCTTCGACCAGTACCTGCACTGGCGGGCGGCGCAGGCCAGCCAGCCGGCCGCGCCGGCGGTGGCCGTGCACGGCCCGGTCCTCAAGCTGGACCTCGGTCGTCCGCTCCTGGCTCTGGCGGTCGTCGCTCTTGTGGTGGCCGGCCTGGTTGCGGTGCGGCGCTTTGCGCCTGGCCGCGTCTACCGGCGGATACATCGGGTCGTCCAGATCGCTGGCTGCATCGTAGCCGTGTTGCAGCCCGGCCTACTTGTGGGTGCGGGCCTTACGGCTCTGGCCTGCCGGGAACGGCCCTGGCCTTTCCGCTACCGGGTGCGCGGATGCGCGACGGTCCCCGCCACGATCCTGCTAGCGCTGGGCGCCTGGCACTGGGGCTGGCCGCTCCTGCTGGCCGGCTTCCACCTCCCGCTTGGCCCAGCGATCGTCTCCGCCCTACTAGAGGTCCTCTTGGGCTCAGCCTGGCTGCGGCTGTACGTGGACATGACCAGCACCGCGGAGGCCGAGGTCAGGATGGCCAAGCGGGGTCAACGCCTGCAGAAGCGCTTCGAGCGGGCGGCAGGCCCCAACCCGATCCATCCACCGATCCGGCAGCGCACACGTCGCCACCCAGCCGGCTACATCGACCTGGGCGTCGATCGCGTGGTCGGCAGAGCGCTACGTCTGCCGATCCCTGCCCTGCGCCGCCACGCGTCCTTGGTCGGTACGCCTGGCTCCGGAAAGACCGTGGCGATCGCGCGCGTGATCGACGGTGCGCTGTCCCAGCCCGACCAGTGGTCGGCGCTGATCCTCGACTGCAAGGGCGGCGACCTCCGCGACCAGGCGCGCGAGCTGGCGGAGAACCATGGCATCCCCTTCCAGGAGGTCAATCCCGGCCAGCCGGGCTCGCTGCGCTACGACATCACGCAGCTGGGCGGCCCGGCGGAGCTGGCGGACAAGCTGACCGCTGCCTTCCCTTCCACGCCTGACTCTGCCATCTATCGAGACGCCAGCCATCACGCGCTTGTGCACGCGACAGCTGCGCACCTCTACGTCAACGGCAGGGTCGACCTGGATCAGATCGAGGCGGCGCTCGACAAGACGGCGCTCGGCACCCTGGCCGGCCAGGTCCGTGAGCTTGCCCCCGAGACCTACGCGGCCCTGCTCGGGATTGCAGAGCGAATGGGAAACCCCAGGCAGACCACCTCGAGCGCGATCAACGGCATGGCCAGCCGACTTGGCGCTCTCAGAGCCGGCCGCTTCGCCACCGTTCTGAACGGCGACGGACCGGCGCTGGACCTGATCCAGGCCGCGAGCGAGCCAGGCATCACCTACATCAGCCTGCCGGCGCTGGCCAGCTCGGCCGACCTCCGGATGATGGGCCGGGTCCTGCTCAGCGACCTCAAGCTGCTGGCTCACCACCGGCTGGACCCGGCGAATCGACGGCGAACCTTCCTGGTGGTCCTGGACGAGTTCTCTGCCCTGGACGACCCGGACAACGTGCGCGATCTTCTCCGCCAGGCCCGGGAAGCCGGCATGCCCTGTCTAACCGCCTCCCAGAGCCTTCCAGAGCCGGGCGGCTGCCGCAACGAGCTACTGCAGGCGGGCGTGGTGCTCTTCCTCAAATGCCTGCCGGCGGACGCTGATGAGTTCGCAATGCTGGCTGGCACGGTCATCGGGCGGGCGCTGGTGCACGAGGTCGAGTTCTTCCCGGTTCGCAGCAGCAAAGGCGCCACTGGCGAGGAGGAGCATTTCCGCTGTCACCCGCGCTGGTTCCGGCTCTTCGCCAACCCCGGCCTCTGCGGCGTCCGCTTCGACCAGCCGGGTGAACTGCCGACGGCCACGATTGCCCAGGTCTATCAGAACGAGCCAGACACCACCCTGGCCGGACGTGCCTGGTGCGGGCTGACGGAACGTTTCGGCGGCAGCCCGCGGGCAGGATCCGCGGGCCAGCCACAGACGGACTCCGCATGGCAGGCCGGGACGGGGGATGAGGCCGAAGGCTCGGGAGACGAAACGGAGTGGGGGGAGACAGGCCGATTGCTGCCCTTGCCCCCCCAGACGGACAGATGATCGGCTTCGGGGGCGCTTGTCCGGTCAAGCCGCTACGCGGCTCCTCCACTGACGTTCCGGCCCTGCGGGTGACCGCGCACCCCCTACGACATGTCTCGGCTAAGGGGGCAAGGGCGGAGGTGGCTCGGCCCAGATGGAGCGCGGAGGTGCTGGAGATGACAGGCGAGACCGATGAGCGGAGGGTCGGGCGGGAGGATGCCTTCGCGGCTGTTCGGGAGCTGCTGCAGTTGGCGAGGCGGTGTGTGAGCCCGTTCGAGGACGGCGAGGAGTCGACGTACACGCAGGCCGATGCTTTGGACGACCTCGAAGAGTGGCTCAGAGAACGAACTGAGAGGAGGTAGCGGAGATGGCGGACTTCGGCGACATCAATCGCTGGGAGCTGACGGGTCGCATGGCGCGCGATGCGGAAGTTCAGGAGAGCAACGGCCGGAAGCGATTACGGCTGCGGGTGGCGGTCCACGAGGCTGGCGCCGACGGTAAGGCCCACTTCTTCACGGCCGTCTACTTCGGTGCCGGCGAGGAGCAGGCGCGCGACTTCAAGAAGGGTCGCGTGGTGAGGCTCTCTGGCCGGGTGACGGCCTGGAAGGACCAGGAAGGCAAGGAGCGAGTCGGCCTCGTAGCCACCGACCTGGTCGGAGTCGGGTAGCGCGGAGTCTGATGGGGTCCAGCCAAGAGGAGACGAGGTGATCGCGGTGCTAGCGATCGTGGCGGGAATCTTGGTGGCGGCGGCGCTTGATCACCGACTGGGCTGGGGCACGTTGATGAGCGTGGCGCTGGCGGTCTACTGCCATCGTCTCTATCGGCAACCCTGCTCAGGGGCGTCCAGCCCTGAGGCAGCGGTGTCACCGCCGAGTCCAGCTGCAGCGGACGACGACGACCTTCGGCCGGGGTGGGCTGTCCGCTGGGGACGGCAACCGAATACAGCGCTCGCGTCCGTCTCTGGACAAAAGCTGGCACGAGGCGGAGACAAACAGAGGATGGGCG
>JALZAW010000414.1 GCA_030948155.1 Candidatus Dormiibacterota bacterium
CTCCAGACCGGGGATGAAAGGGCGATCGCCGCCGACCTGCGCCAGGCGAGCGAACGCCTGCGGGCGCTCTCAGCTGTCTAACCGACCGGGGCGGTGCCGTCGCCGTCGTGCTGACGAGCCTGAACCTTGGTCCCGGCGGCCGTCTCCGTCAGCTTGACCAGGCTGGCGATGTCCTCGTCTTCGAGGCCTGCCGCCGCCGCCGCCTGGAACAAACGTTCGGTGACCTCCCCCAGCTGCAGCGTCAATCCGGCGCCGCGCGCTTCGGCGGCGATCAAGCCCAAGTCTTTCACCAGCAGCTTGACGGAGGTCGCGCCTGAGAAGTCGCGGGAGATGAAGCGGGGAACGTTTCGAGTGAGCATTCGGGAGCTGCCGAAGGAGGTGCCCAGCATCTCGAGCAACAGGTCAGCGTCGATGCCCAGCCTGGCCCCGAAGACAGCCGCCTCGGCGGCAGCGGCCGAATGGACCCCGCAGAGCAGCTGGTTCACCAGCTTCACCGCCTGGCCCGCGCCAACCGGACCGCAGAGGCGGATGTTCCGGCCGTAGGCCCCGAAGGCGGGCAGCGCGCGCTGGAAAGCAAATTCCGAACCCCCCGCCATCACTGTCAGAGTGCCGGCGGCAGCGCCGTCGGGTCCGCCGCTGACCGGAGCGTCCAGGAATCCAGCCTGTTTGGCCGCCAGCAGCTCAGCGCACCTGCGGCTGGCGTCGGGGCTGACGGTGGAGTGGTCGGCGAAGAGCTGACCGGGTCGCGCGGCGGCCGCCAGCTCGCCATAGACGCTCTCCACCGCTTCCGGCGTCGGCAAGGCCGTGAGCACGAGCTCGGCCCGCGCAGCCACCTGCCTAGCAGAGTCTGCGGCGACTGCTTTCTCGGCCGCCAGCTCCTCCACCGCCGGCCGGGAACGGTTGTGGACGGCGACTCTATGGCCGGCGGCAAGCAGCCGACGGACCATGGGTTGACCCATCTTGCCGAGACCGATGAAGCCCACTTCCATGACAGGCTGAATTGTCTCAGTAACCGGGCGGTTGCCGGCGCTCAGCGCTCAGCGGATCTCCGCTGGTCTTCGGGCGCTGACATAGAAGCGCTCAGTTTCAACCTCGAAGCCGATGTAAGGGGGCCGCACAGTTATGCGCTCCACCTGCAGACCCTCCTCGGTCAGCACTGCCTCGATCTGATCCGGCTCGAAGAAGTTGAAGTCGAGGTTGACGTCGACCCCCCACAGGTCCTCGACATGCCTCCCCTCGGAGCCCCGGTGAAGAGACGCCAGCAGGACGCCGCCCGGGCGGAGAATCCGTCGCAGTTCCCGGATCGCCTCGCGGAGCTGGTCAGCATCAAAGTGGATGAGGGAGTAGAAAGCAACTACCGCCGCGAAGGTGGCATCCGGAACCTCGAGCGAGCGCATGTCACCCACTGCAAATCTGATTCCAGGGTTCAGCCGGCACGCCTCTTCGATCAGCCGCGGCGACAGGTCGATGCCCGACACGTCAGCGCCGCGTTCACGCAGGTAACGGGCAACGTGGCCGGGACCGCAGCCGATGTCACAGACAGGTCCGCGACCGCCGACGTCCTGGGCCAGCTCATCGAGCAGCCTCCTGTCCAACGGCTTGTGGCGAAGCTCGTCATAGATGTGCGCCACGTACTCGCTGGCGGCGGCGTCGTAACTCTCTCGGACGGGGTCCTCTGGGGTCATCAGGTATGCCCCTGAGCCTAGCCGCACAGATCGCGTGTCGGAATTCGTGTCAAGGTAGACCCGATTCAAAGGTTGCGGCTTGCCCGCTTGAGGCAGAGTCCGGTCAACAGCGACCGGAGGGCCGGTCTCCGGGCCGACATGAGGGGCGTTCCGACCAAGAGTTGCCGAGTGTCGATTGCCGCGCGCCGGCGAAACGCCGAGAATGGCCGCCAGTGCGTTGGCGGATGTGGAGTAGGACAACCGCTGTTGGCTGCGCGCTGGCGCTCGCCGCGGCATCGGCTGGGCTGATTTTCGCGCGCAGCACAGTCGACAGCTACGACGCCAACATCATGGTGCACGTCACCGAGTCGATGGTCCACCGCCACGATTTCCTGGTGCCGCGCTCAGTCGACCCGTTCAACCTCAACTCGCCGTATTCGTTTTATGGCCTTGGTATGTCGATCTTGTTCGCCCCGTTCTACGTGGCTGCCGAGCACTTACACGGGGACCCGATCGCTTGGGCAATGGCGGCGAACTCGTTTGTCTTTGCGGGGATCGTCGTGGTCCTGTTCCGGCTCGCGCTAAGCCTGGGCGGTGATCTTCGGCAGGCGGTCATGACCACATGCCTGACCGGCTTCGGGACCTTGCTTCTGCCGTACACCTCGACCGGTTTCTCGGAACCCAGCGTGGCGCTGGCGACTGCCCTGGGGCTGCTCGGGATCTGTCTTGTTCGGTCGCGGCGAGCGATGGGCTCGATGCTCGCTGGCGCCAGCGCCGGGTTGGCGTTCCTGATGCGCCCTGACTCCCTGCTCCTTGTCGTGCCGTTCCTTCTCCTCGGTTCTTGGCTGGAATCGTGGCGGTCGGGCTGGCCAATTGGTGGCGGTAACCCGAGTCCGGACGGGAGAGGGAGATTAACCCCACGCTCCAGCAAGCGCTGGCTCAGCATCGCACTTTTCCTACTCGCCTTCGCACCCTTCGCCTTGACGGTGGCCTGGTACAACACGCTGCGCTTCGGGGCGCCCTGGCGTCTCGGCTATGGTGCCCAGGGCTTCGTCCACCCCTGGCTGACGGGAGCTTGGGGACTGCTTGTCTCGCCGGGCGCCGGGCTGCTCTGGTACGTCCCCTTGGTGGTCGCCGCCGTCGCGGGGTGGGCGTTGGCGTATCGCTCGATGCCAGTGTTGGTTGGGATCAGTGCAGGGTTGCTGGCGGCTCGGATCGCCGTGTACGCAGCCTGGGGGGACTGGCCAGGACTCGTGAGTTGGGGTCCTCGTTTCCTGGTCCCGGCCATGCCGGCGCTCGCGGTGGGCGTCCTCGAAGTCGTGCGCCGATTCCAGCGCCTGCCGTTCGCAGTCAAACTTGCAGTTCCTGCCATCGCTGCCCTATCGGTGGCGGTCCAGCTC
>JALZAW010000415.1 GCA_030948155.1 Candidatus Dormiibacterota bacterium
GAAGATCTCCTCGCGCGCTATCCGATACGACTGGGCGACGTTGGTGAAGATGGTGGGCCGGAACCAGTAGCCCCGCTCGGGCAGGTCGCAAGCGGTCTGGTAGATGTCAGCGCCCTCCTCCACCCCTGAGCGAACCAGACCCTCGATCTTCTCGAGCTGCGCTTTGGAATTGATGGCGCCGACATCCGTGTTCTTGTCCAGCGGGTCGCCTAGCCTGAGCGTTTCCAGCCGGCTCTTGAGCTTGTCGAGCAGCGGTTCCAGGATCGACTCCTGAACCAGCAGTCGCGAGCCCGCACAGCAGACGTGGCCCTGGTTGAAGTAGATCCCGTTCACTATGCCCTCGATCGCCTGGTCCAGGGGAGCGTCCTCGAACACTATGTTGGCAGCCTTGCCACCGAGCTCCAGAGTCAGGTGCTTGCCGCTGCCGGCGGTAGCTCGCTGAATCTGCTTGCCGACCTCCGTCGAGCCGGTGAAGGCCACCTTTCTGACCCCCGGGTGACCGACCACCGCGGCCCCCGTGCTGCCGGCTCCGGTAACGATGTTGACCACTCCCGGCGGCAGCTCCGCCTGCTGGCAGATGTCGGCGAAGGCGAGGGCGGAGAGCGGGGTCGTCTCGGCCGGCTTCAGCACCACGGTGTTCCCCGCCGCCAGCGCAGGTGCGATCTTCCAGGCCAGCATCAGGAGCGGGAAGTTCCAGGGGATGACCTGGCCTGCCACACCGAGCGGGCGCGGCCGCCGGTTGGGGAACGCCCACTCCAGCTTGTCAGCCCAGCCGGCGTAGTAGAAGAAGTGGGCCGCGGCCAGGGGGACGTCCACGTCCCGCGACTCCTTGATGGGCTTGCCGCCGTCCATCGTCTCCAGCACTGCCAGCTCTCGCGCCCGCTCCTGCATGAGTCGCGAGAGCCTGAAGATGTAATGCGCTCGCTTGCCACCCGAGAGCCGTGACCAGGAGCGGAAGGCGTCGGCGGCCGCGGTTACGGCACTGTCCACGTCAGAGCCGTCAGCCTCGGCGACCTCTGAGAGCGTCTCCTCGGTGGCGGGGTTGACTGTGGCAAACCGTCGCCGGGAGTGAGGCTCGACGAACCTGCCGCCGACGAAGAGCGAGTAGGAGTCGGCGATCTTCAGGTGGTCGGTCGCCTCGGGGGCGGCGGCGTAGTCGAAGAGCCGCTCGCGGATCTCGGTGCTGGGTCGTTTGGCGATGGCCATCAATCGACGCTGAAGTAGTCAGGGCCCTGGTAGGCGCCGGTGCGTTCCTTCTCGATCTGCATCAGGATGTCGTTGAGCAGGCTCGAAGCGCCCAGCCGGAAACGCTCGGGCGTCATCCAGTCGGGCCCGAGGGTCTCGTAGAGGACCACCAGGTAGGCGACCGCCTGCTTCGAGGTCCGGATGCCGCCGGCCGGCTTGAAGCCGATCTGCTTACCTGTCTCCCGATTGAAATCGCGGATGCATTCCATCATCACCAGACTCACCGGCAGGGTGGCGGCCGGCGTGATCTTGCCGGTCGAGGTCTTGATGAAGTCAGCCCCCGCTGCCATGGCCAGGATCGAGGCCCGGCGCACGTTGTCATAGGTGCCGAGCTCGCCGGTCTCCAGGATCACCTTCAAATGGGCCGACCCACAAGCTTCCTTCACGCTGCCGATCTCGTCGTACACCTTCTGGTAGTCGCCCGAGAGGAAGGCGCCGCGGTCGATCACCATGTCGATCTCATCAGCTCCAGCGGCCAGCGCCTCGCGCGTCTCCGCGACCTTGATCGAGGTGAAGCTCTGGCCGGAGGGAAAGGCCGTTGCCACCGAGGCCACCCTGACTCCGCTCCCGCGCAGGTGCGCAACTGCTGTGGCGACCAGGCTGGGATAGACGCAGATGGCGCCCACCGACGGGATGCTGGCGTCGCCCGGCTGGGGCCGCACACCCTTGGCGCAGAGGGCAGTCACCTTGCCGGGGGTGTCGGCGCCCTCCAGTGTCGTCAGGTCGATGCAGCGGATGGCCAGGTCCAGCGCCCAGAGCTTCGAGGCCTTCTTGATCGACCGCTTGGCGAGCGCGGCCGCCCGCTCCTCCACTCCCACCTGGTCGACGCTGCGCACCCCGCGCATCAACGAACCCAGGTGGGAGAGGGACATTGCCGTAGCCATGGCAGCGAAGACGTATTGTGCCTCTTTCGCAGCGATCTTCCGCGCTGAGTCCGGCGCCACCGGGGGAGCATTGTGAGCGAGGGCGCGGCCTTTCTCCAGGCCCGCGCGACGCGAGTCGCCCAGCTCCCGTCGCGCACGAATGCGTTTGGTCGAAGCAGACTACATCCTGACGGTGGGCTGGGAGACTGTGGCCGCCGATTGCCAGGTGGAGGTGGTTACAGCTGCGCGATTGAAAGGCATCACAGAGGGCGCCTGCCATCGAGAGCCGAGTGTTCCTTGGCCAGCTCGCACAAGGTTGCCCGCAGTGTCGCGAAACGCTGTTGACCAACCAGGCCCGCCCACCGCGACTCGAGCCGGGCGTGCGCTTCTGCGATCACGGCCATGAGGGCTCGGCCGCGGACGGTGAGGCGCACGATCCGGCCTCGCTCGTCGTCCGGGTGGAGCTGACGTTGGATGTAGCCCCAGCGCTCCAGGTCGTGCAGAAGCGGATTTATCGCTTGCTTGCTGGTTTCGAGGCGTGCCGCCAGTTCCGTCGGACGAGCTCTCTCCAATCCAGGGAAGCGCATCAGCCGGAAGTGCGCCGGGCGCGGTTCGCCGTAACCGGCCGCCGCGGCTGCCTCGACCACCGTCCTCTCCGCGATCTCATGTGCCATCCGCAGCAAGGAGCCGATCCTCACTTCGGGACCGGGGAGCTCACTGCCTCTTGACAACTCGTCAATGTTCATTTACTATCTCGTACCAGTTACTTTACGATCATATCAGGCAAGGCAGCGGCATTCAACAAGGAGGAACGACTTTGTTCAGCGAGAAGACAGAAGATCTCGGGCCCCTGGCAAAGACCAACGCCGAGGCGGAGGCGCTTTGGTGCTTGGGCGAGTTGCAAGCAGTGCTGGCGGCGGGTGAGCACACAGGTGACGGCTTTTCCCTGGT
>JALZAW010000416.1 GCA_030948155.1 Candidatus Dormiibacterota bacterium
GATCAACGCTCCCATCGCGAAGGAGGCGGCCGCGTTGAGCGAAATGTTCATCGCCAGCTGAGTGGGATCGGTGAGTCCCAGAAAGATGCCGAGCGCGCTCTGAGCCATCCCGACCGGGTCGACGTGGACGTTCGTGTAGTCGTAGGGCGAGAAGCGCTCGAAGAGAAAAGGCTGGTTACCGTGCTCGATCGGCGGTCGCGGTATCAGTCCGTCTATGCCCATGCCGGCATTCAAGTCAGGGCCCGATCCCGGCAGCGTCGCCATCGGGGCAGGAGTCGGCAGGGTCTGCGAGGGTGGAGGTGTCGGCGTCGGTCCCGGTGCCGCAGCCGTCCCGGGCGCTCGTAGCAGGAAGGCTGCGACGACGAGCGTCACGGCGAATCCGAGGCGCCGCCGGTTCACGCGACCGGCTCCGGCTCGGGCGTCTGAGACGGCGGGGTTGTATTGAACGCCTCCCGCAACTCCTCAGTCTCTAGGTCCACGTACAGCGTGCCCACGTTGCCGTCCACGTCCCGGTGGACACACTCGCTGTAGCGGATCTCCTCCTGACCCTGCTCCTGGCGCCCCAGCTGGGCGATGCGAGCCAGGTTCTCGGGCTCCTTCTCGATTCCCAGCAGATCGCACGCTGCCTTGATCTCGACCTCCGTCTCCAGCCGGAAGACGAAGGCAGCGGCGAGGTTGCCACTCAGCGTCGGCGAGCTGACGTGCGTGGCGTTCTGGGTGTCGATCCAGGGCGTGGTGTTCCGCTTCCGGCCGCGCAGCACGTCGCGCTCGAGCAGGGCGAGGCCCTGGCGGCTGCCCATGATGATTCGCGCCTCGATGTAATAGATGGCTTTGGGGTCGGCGTCGCCGCCCACGTCAATCAGCCGCCCAGCCAGTGCCGTCAGGGCGTGCACCAGGCCCACCGCGAGCCGATCGCGCAGGTCGTAGTCCTCGCGCTTCACGTTGGCGTCGGGGACCGCGAGATTCCGGAACTGGAGCAGGGTCAGCGCGTTGAGCAGATCCAGGTCGGGCACCTGGTCGGTCGCGAAGCAGGTCCGCGCCATCGGCAGTCGGGAAACGGCGTCGAGGTTCTCAGCCGCCCAACGGGCCTTGCCGTCCTCGCGCTCTCGAAGCGCGTCGACCACGGCGCGGAGCGACGGCCGCGCCGCCTGCGACACCTTCTCGGCGACCGGGCCCAAGTGGTGGTCGACGTCGCGGGCCAACTGCTCAGGCAGGAAATGCCGGCAGAGGTCGGCTGCCAGCAGAGCGGCGTCGCCCCGGTCCCGATAGATCCGGAAGGGATCCAACATGCCCGCGCTGCCTTCGTCGAGCCGAACCCTGTTTACACGACCTATCCCGGGGAGGGCGGCCAGGCCGTCGGCCTCCTGGCCAGGGTCGACGAAGACGGTCGAGACGCCTCGCAGACGACCGTGCCACGCGGCCTTCTTGCCCAGCGTGGTCTTCCCGCAGCCGGGGCGACCGACCACCACGACCAGCGTCGGCTGCCGAGTTCGCGCCGCCTGAGTAATGTCAAAGCCGACCGGGACATTGCCCAGCCCGGTCCCTAGGTAGCAGCCGTCGTCGCCCAGCTTGGAGCTGCTCACGTAAAGCGAGCCGGCGAGCGTCTCGACCGCCATGATCTGCTGGAAGCCGTGGACCCGGACCTGATCGCCTGGTAGCGCCTGGCGGAACGCGTTGAGCTGATCGCCGGTCGGCACCTCGAGTTCGATGCCGAGGTCGGCGTAGCGCTCGATCAGGTCCTGGACGTGCTCCTGGAGCTCCTCAGGGTCACGAGCCGCGACCAGCAGCTGGGAGTGGGCGTAGATGAGCGGTTCGCGAGCGCGATCGACGCGGTGCTTCAGCTCGTACGCCTCCTGCGCCGTCTCCGCGAGCGCCTTGGGCGGCTGCCCCCCCACCTCGGCGACGTGGTCGATCTGATCCTGGGCGGAGGCGGCTACTCGGTCGACGTCCTTCGAGGCCTCGCGCGGCGGGATCACCTGGAAGCGGACGCTGGCCTCGACGTGAGGCAGACCGAGCAGCTCGTACTCGTAGAGCCACTCCCCGCCCGGAAGCTCCAGCTCATCAGGGAAGCGGGAGAAGAACAGGCTGGTCAGGTAGGTGGTGCCGGCGCGGCCGGGCGGCTGTAGACGAACCCAGCGGAAGTCATTCACGACGACGCCCTCCTGCAGGGCCAGCAGCTCGCCGCCTCGAGCGGGCCGGCGCGCCGGCTCCGGCACCCCCTCGAAGCCCCGCCAGACCGGCCGCTGGATCAGCCAGCGCAGCTCGGCCGCGCTCGCCAGCCGGGCGCCGGCCCGGGAGGCGTTTACACGCTGCGACGTCCAGGCCCGCTGCCGGCCGAGGTCGGCGAGCTGCTCCTCGAGGGGCTGGTGGCGGCGAGAGCGGAGCAGACGCTTCAGCTGGAGTCGGAGCGCGCCAAGCCCGTTCCAGGTCAGCGCGCGCCGCTTGAGTCGGACGCCCAGGTAGATCTGTCGCGTGGTCAGGCCGCTCTCGCGCAGGTAGCGACGCTGAAACTCGAGGTACTCCTGCCAGCCCGCTTCTGGGCGCGGCGTCAGCCCATCCAGCTTCTCCGCCCAGGCCTCCACGGTGTACCGGCGAGGAACGATCAGGAGATGGCATTCGTGACCGGTCAGGCCAGTCAGGCGCCGCACCTCCTGCAGGGCCATGTTGACCTCCTGCTGGTCGGAGAGCAGCTCGCTGCTCCGGGTGGGCAACCGAAACCAGGCTTCGGCGCCCTGCTTGGTGATGAGGAGGCCATCCTCCAGGTACACGAGATTCACTGCCTCGCCCCTATCCGTGCTTCCTCCAGGACTTGCGCCAGCGTCAGATAGAGATAGACCCGCAGCCTGAGGCGCTCAGAGCGCCAGCGCGGTTCCAGCCGCACGAGACGCCGAGGCTGGAACGGATAGCTGATTTGCGCCCAGAGCCAGCGATGAATCGGCCGGCCCTCGATCTGGGGCCGGTTGGCGACCCAATAGGCAGCCGCCGCAGGCAGACCGTAGAGAGCCGCCCACTGCAGCGGCAGCGCGATGTGCACCAGGTGGGCGAGCCAGAGGG
>JALZAW010000050.1 GCA_030948155.1 Candidatus Dormiibacterota bacterium
GATAGCTGCGCATGAAGCTCACCCAGCGGCGGTCGGGCACAACCTGGACGACGTCCCCGCTGAGCAGGGTGCCGTCCCGCTCGCCGCCGGTCCAGTGCAGGACAGTGCCCCCGGCGAAGTGACCGCCCAGCCTGAGCAGCTTCGCAGCCGGCAGCAGCTGCAGCTCGTCGCCGCCCCAGAAGTGAATGCAGGGATCCTGCCGCATCACCCACTGGCTGTCCGCCTGGTGCAGATAGACGGGCACATCGAAGGTGCGACCCCACTCGACCAGCGAGGAGTAGTAATGGGGATGAGAGATGGCGATGGCGGCGAGACCGCCCCGACTGCTCAGGAAGCTCACCATCTCCTCTGTCAAGAGCGGGATGCAGTCCCAGAGCACGTTGCCGTCTGGGGTCTCCAGCAGCAACGCCCGCTGGCCGATCGCGAAGCCCGGTTTCATGCCGATGCCGGTCAGCCCCGGCTCCTCCTCCCGGATGTCCGCCTGGTGCTGCTGCCGAAGCTCGTCAAGGGTGGTCCAGAGCTGCCCCTCCCAGCCGACGTACTGCCGCTCGTCCTGGCACACACGACACTGCTCAGGTGGCTTCGCGGATTCCGCGAATTGAACGCCGCAGGTTCTGCAGATGAAGCCGGCCAAGGTCCGAAGAGCCCAGTGGCCTAGCGCGGGCCCAAGTCGTCGGGCGGCTGGATGCGCTTCATCAGCTCTTCGAGCAGTTGCCGAGTTTCGGGATCGGCCATGACCTTCTCCTGCATCGCCTCCGCCGCCTGGCGCAGCTCAGGGTCGTTCAAGAGGCGTTCGGCCATGCCCTGGAAGCGGCTGGCCATGTCCTTCATGGCGGCCTCCTGAGCTACTTGGAGGAGCACTGGCTGGCTGGCGGCCGAGGCAACCGCCTCGGCCTGCGCCCGGAGCATCTCCACGCCCTTGCAGCCAAGGCATTCATCGCGGAAGCCGCAGTGGCAGAGCTGCCGCCGAAGACCGTCGAGGGCGGCGTGCAGCGGCGAGAGATCGACCGGCTCTGGCATCAGTGGACTCTAACGCCCGCCCGCTTGCCCGCGTACATGGCATCGATCGTCTGCGCATGAAGTTCCTGGACCAGTCGGCGCTTCACCTTGAGCGTTGGGGTGAGCTCGCCGGCCGCCTCGCTGAAGTCGCGCGCCAGCAACGTGAAGTCCTTGACGGTCTCCCAGCGGCCAAGGTCGCTGTTGAGCTCGTCAACGCAACGCTGCACCTCTGCCCGCGCCTGCTCATCTTGAACCAGTGATTCCGGCTCGCCGCTGAGCCCCGTCCGCCGGCGGAGCTCGTTCCAATCAGGCACTATCAGGGCCACCACGTAGGGGCGCTCGTCGCCGATAACTACAGCGCGGTCGATCACCGCATTGGCGCAGAGAGCTGTCTCCATCGGCTGCGGCGCCACAAACTTGGCGCTTGCCGTCTTGATCAAGTCCCTCTTGCGATCGGTGATCTTGAGGAAGCCATCCTGGCTGAGCTCGCCGATGTCCCCTGTCCTAACCCAACCGTCCACCAGCGTCTCGGCGGTGGCGCTCGGGTTGCGGTAGTAGCCGAGCATGTTGCCGGGCGCTTGGGCGAGGATCTCGCCGTCCTCGGCGATCTTGAGCCTGACCGCCGGCAGCGGATGCCCGACTGTCTCAAAGCGGTGGCGATCCTCGGTGTTGGAGACGACGCCGCTGGCTGTCTCCGACATGCCCCAACCGTTCAGGATCACTATCCCGATCGCCCAGAAGAACTCCTCGACGTCGTGGCTGAGTGGCGCCCCGCCGCTGACGAAGAAGCGCAGCCGCCCACCTGTCAAGCGTGCCCGGAGCGGCCCCAGCACCAGCAGGTCGGCCAGGGCCAGCAGTGGGGCCGGCTCCCCCCGCAGCCGGCGGCGGCCCTGCTCCAGCGCCCAATGGAAGAGCTGGCGCCGGCGCGGACTGAGCTCAGCCACAGTCTGGTACACCCGCTGCTGCATCTTCTCATAGAGCCGAGGCACCGACACCATGACCGTCGGCTTCGCCGTCTGGATGTCCTGGGCCAGGTGTTCCAGGCCGCGAGAGATCCAGAGCGTCCCGCCCGCAGCGAGGCTGACGTAGAAGTCGTTGATGCGCCCGAACACATGGGCGTAGGGCAGAAAGCTGAGCGACTCGTCGTCATCCCGGAGCCTGAAGCCACCCTCGGCCAGGTTGCAGCGGGACTGATCCACTATGCAACGGTGAGCGAGCATCACGCCCTTCGGCTCGCCGGTCGTGCCGGAGGTGTAGCAGATAGTGCAGAGGGCCTGGGGATCCAGCGCCTCCAAGCGCCGGGCTAGGGCGGAAGAGTCCTGGACGCCGCCCTGCAGCCACGAGCGGAAGTCACGGTTGAACCTCACAGCCCGGCAGGGCGCGACTAGGCCCGCCAGACTGTCGTCGGCGACGAAAGCGAGCCGCGCCTCCGAATTGGCAATGATCCGGGCAGTCATCTTGGCGGAGCTGCTGGGATAGATCGGCACGGTCACCCCGCCCGCCGCCTGAATGCCCAAGTCGGCGATGAGCCAGTCGAGGCAGTTGGGCGCCATGATGGCAACGCGGTCCCCGGGAACGATGCCCTCTCGGATCAACCGGTCGGCCAGCCGCAAAACCAGCTCGCTACTCTCGGTCCAGCTGATCTCACGCCAGTGCCCGCCGTTGTGATAGTGGAAGAGGGTGCGGCTTGCGAGGCGTTCCGCCTGGCGAAGGAAGACGCCGACGGTGGTCCGGTGCGCCACCCGCTGAGCGTTCACGCGGGAAGCATTATCGCCCCGGCTCTGGCTACGGCCTTGGCTGTCAGCGTATCCGCGCTTCAGTTGACTGCGAGAATCCTCATCTCGAGTGTGCCGGCGGGAGCGGCGACCGAGACCCGGTCCCCCTTTTTCCGGCCCAACAGGGCGCGCCCAAGGGGTGATTCCAAGGAGATTCGACCAGCGCCCGGATCAGCTTCGACAGCTCCGACGAGATGATAGACCACCTTCTCGCCTTGGTCGTCCTCGAGTTCGATGGTGGAGCCCGCATCCACAGTGCTGGAGTGGCGTTCCCTGATGATCTCGGCCCGCCCGATCATCTCACTCAGCTCGTAGATGCGATCGTCGATCCGCTGCACCTCTTCTTTGGCCTGCTCGTACTCCGGGTTGTCCTCGATGTCCCCCGGCTGGGCAGCTTCCTTCATGCGGTCAGCGGCCTCGATGCGGCGCTGGCGCGCTTGGCTGAGCTCTTGCTTCAGCTTCTCCAACCCTTCGGCGGTCAGCAGGACAGGCTGTGTGAGGTCCATCAGGAGGCGAATAATACTCTGGATGTCGACTGCTCCCCCTTCCTTCGACGCCCTCCTGATAGTCGATCCACAGGTTGACTTCTGCCCCGGAGGCGCGCTCCCAGTGCCCCAGGGGGACCGTATTTTTCCCGCCTTGAACCACGCCAGCCGAGAAGTGCCGCTGGTGGTGGCGAGCCGGGACTGGCACCCGGCGGACCACTGCTCCTAC
Source organism: Candidatus Dormiibacterota bacterium (assembly GCA_030948155.1). Taxonomy (GTDB): domain Bacteria; phylum Chloroflexota; class Dormibacteria; order Dormibacterales; family Dormibacteraceae; genus Dormiibacter. The sequence goes on from JALZAW010000050.1 coordinate 3,489, forward strand.
TTCAACCGGGGTGGCATCTGGCCTGTCCATTGCCAAGCGGACACCCCAGGAGCGGACTTTCATCCGGCGCTTGACATCAGCGCGATCGACCACGTCGTCTCGAAGGGCACCGAGCCCGAGGTCGAGGCTTACTCGGCGTTCGACGGAACAGGCTTGGCCGACTGGTTGAGGGAGCACCAGGTGCACAGGTTGCTGGTGGGCGGACTGGCCACCGACTACTGCGTCAGGTCCTCCGTCCTGGATGCGCGGCGCCAGGGCTTCGAAGTCGGGGTGTTGGCGGACGCGGTCGGCGCAGTCGACGTGAAGCCGGGGGACGGGGAGCGAGCGCTGACGGAACTGGTGGCGGCTGGCGCCCATTTGGTGAAGAGCGATGAGCTGGCCTGACGCCCGCCTCTCGGCCGAGCAGGTCAACCTTGCCTGCTTCCAGCTCTCACGCCAGGTGGAAGAGCTCAGCTGCTCGGTGGCGGAGGCGGCGCCCTTCGCCCGCACGCTGCTTCGGGTGGTGGGTCGGGTAGTCATCGACACCGCGACACCGGCCGCCGAGCCTCAGGTGTGGTCGAGCACGGAGATCATGGCTCTGCAGTGGCTGAACGAGGCCCTGGGACCGCTGGGCTACGAAGTGCGGCCCCTGGCCGGCAGCGGCCGGCCGGAGGTGCCAGCCCCCGGCAGCCAATGGACCTGACCGCGCGCTAGAAAAAACTACCGCGACGCCCGGTCCTGTTTATGCACCCGCAACGCTGGCGCGGTGACCTGTCCCCAATTGGCTGAGCAGACCGCGAACCACTGATCGTGTAACCAAGGCCACCGAAGGCGAAGCGCCGCCTCACCTCCCCTTCTGGTGGTGCTCCTGGAACCAGCGGGCAGTATCCCCGAGGCCCTTGGCCAAGTCGACCTGGGGCTGCCAGCCCACAGCTCTTCGCAACAGGGTCGAATCGAGTGAGGCGGCGCGAAGGTCGCCCGGGCGGCCCGGCCCGTGCTTTTTCGGTGCGGCGACCTTCAGCTCGCGGACTAGCGCCTCGAAGACCTCGTTCACCGAGGTTTCCCGGCCTGTGCCCACATTGAAGTGACCCACCACTTCGCTGTCCAGCGCCATCAGGTTCGCCCTCACCACATCGCCGACGTGAACGTAGTCGCGGTAATACAGCCCGTCACCGTTGATGACCGCCTCCTGGCCGCCCAGCAGCTTCAGGCAGAAGATGGCCACCACCCCCGCTTCGCCGTGCGGATTCTGGCGCGGCCCGTAGACGTTGGAGTAGCGAAGCGCGGCGTAGCTGAGCTGGTGCTCCACCCGGTAGCAGTGCAGGTAATGCTCGAAGGCGAGCTTGCTGACGCCATAGGGAGAGACCGGCCAGGCGGGATGGCTCTCCGGTGTGGGCCGATTGTCGGTCTCGCCATAGAGTGCACCCCCGGTCGAGGCGAAGATGAAGCGCGCACCCACCTCCCGCGCCGCTTCGAGCACGTTCAGCGAGCCCATGACGTTCACGTCAGCATCAAAGAGCGGTTCCCGGACCGAACGGCTGACGCTCATCTGGGCGGCATGGTGGGAGATGGCTTCTGGCCGCCGCTGCCGGATCAGCCCAGATAAGTCCTCCGAGCGGATGTCCAACTGGAGGAATTCGGCTTTCGGGTTCAGGTATTTGCGGTCGGCGCCGGAGAGATCGTCGACGACAATCACCTCGTCGCCGCGCTCGATCAGGGCGTCGATTACGTGGGAGCCTATGAAGCCGGCGCCCCCGGTGACGAGGACCCTCACAAACCGCTCAGTCTATCGTCGGTGCGCCGCCCGACCGGGCGAGCCGCCTGACCCCGCCGGGGCGCACCCGCCGCGCCCCTTTGCAGCCGTCGCTCCAACCGGATGAGGCGCCTCTCCAAGCCGTGCCTATGCAGGCCGCCCTCGCCCTGATGGGAGAGCGCCTTGACGACGACTTCCCGGGCGCCCTCCAAACGGTGAAGCCGCCACTCCAGAACCTGGGCCCGCACGATCGCGAGGGCTGGTTCCCGGGGCAGCTGCTCGCTGAGCCGGGCCAGCAGGCGTTCTGCCGCATCGGCCTCGCCGCGCCTCGCCAACGTGCGCGCCAAAAGGGCCCCCGCAAGGGCTGAGGCAGGACCCTGCGCCATCTCAGCCGCCCGGCGGAGTGCACGCCAGCCATCAGCCCGACGACCTGCTCGGTTCAGGTGACGGCCCAGCGCCAACCAGTCGTCAGCCTCCATGCGAGGATCGGCACCCGCCAGCCGCCGCAGCAGCCGCCCATGCAGGTGGAAGAGGCTCAATACGTCAAGGCGGTTATGCTCCAGCGCCGCTTCCAGACGCGGGCTCAAGCCGTGGCGGAGGTAATCGAAGTACGCCTCCGGAACCAGGGCTCCAGGCAGGTCGTCCTCCCGTTCATAGCCAAGCCAGCGCTCCTCCACCGCGCGCAGGGTGCAGCTCTCCAGGCGGGGCTTCAGCAGCGCGCGGGTGAGCGTGAGCAGGTCGAGGTGCTCGGGGTGCTCCAGCTCTCCGGGCAGGCGAGCCATCACCCAGCGTGTGCGGACCAGGGGCAGATCAAAGCGGCTGCCGTTGTAGGTCGCGATGGCGACTGAGCGGCGGAGCTCGTGCTGGAGAAGATGGAGAAAGGCCGCCTCCCCAGAGGGCTCCGACAAGAACAGCTGGCACAGCTCCAAGCCGGCAGCTGTCGGCCGGCAGATGGCGGCGGCAAACGCCTGCGTCCCGGTGCCACCGGCCAGGCCTGTCGTTTCGGTGTCCAGGTAAGCGTGCGGCACCGGCGGCACAACCCCCACGAAGCGGCCCACCGGCAGCACCTCCAGGTACCGCCAGGCCACGCCGTAGGGCGTGTCGACAGGCTCGAAGTCGCGGGGTGGCAGCCGCTGCGCCGGCGGCCGGGCCGGCTCGGTCGCCGGCCAGACTGCGGCCGAGCGGCCGGTCGCCGAGCCTAGGAGACCAGCGAGACGTTCGCGGAGAGCAGTTGTAGGCACGCTTGTTTGGCACCCTCCACCTGCCAGAGCGGACCTATGCAGGAGGGACAGCCGTCGGGGCAGGGGCACTCTTCGACCAGCCGCGCGGCGTCGGCCAGCAGCTGCTCGTGCAGCTCGTAGAGGCGCTTGGCATAGCCAACGCCGCCCGGATAGACCTCGTAGATGGTGACAGTCGGCCGCAGCGTCGAGATTGACTTGACCTCGGCCGTGGAGCCGAGGTCGCGCGGATCGCACATCAAGCGCACCGCGGCCACGGTGCGCATGGCATGGCCCATGCCCTGCAGCCCGGCCTCTAGGCGTTCCCGCCCAAGCCGAAGCCAGTAGTCGGGTTCGAGAGAGGTCCAGTACGCAGTGGTGTGCAGGGTCTGTTCCGGCAGGCGGATCGGACCTGAGCCGATGTTCTCGTGGGTGTGGAAACGGATCTTCTTGAAGAGGGTGGCCAGCGCTGTGAGCTTCACCTCGCCGTGACTCCTGTCAAGGGGCGCCAGCGAGTCGTTCTCGAAGCAATCCAGCATGTTGACGCTGACCGCCAGCAGGGCATCCGTGTAGTAATCGACGTCGACCGGCCGCAGATATGCCTTCTTCTCGTCCCAATCGAGCCGGTCGACGTGGTACTGAGCGCCCTCCTGCAGGTAGATCGCCTCTTCGTGGAGCATGACCTGGGCGCTGAACTGGTCCATCTCCCCGATCACCTGCGGCCGGGGCTGCGAGTAGTCGAGGATCACCACGTTGTCGGCGGCCAGGCGGCGGAGCGAGATGCCCTCTGCGGGGAAGGCGTCGGCAGACCAGAACCAGCGGCCGCCAGACCGGCTGACTACACCGTCATCCTGGAACAGCTCGAGCATCTCTCCCACCTGGCCGCGGCCGAGCTTCTCACCCTCCAGAAACGGCAGTTCGAACAATCCCGCCTGGAGATGACCGGCCAGCACGAGCGGGTTGTCGGGGTCGATCAGCCCCTCCTCCGGAGCGGCCTCCAGGAAGTACTCCGGGTGCCGCACCATGAACTGATCGAGCGGCGCGCTGGAGGCCACGAAGACGGCGACTCCCCCAGTCCGCCGGCCGGCTCTGCCCAACTGCTGCCAGGTGGAGGCGATGGTGCCCGGGTAGCCCACGATCACCGCCGCTTGGAGCGAGCCGATGTCGATGCCGAGCTCCAGCGCGTTGGTGCTGACCACTCCCCACACGTCACCGGAGCGCAGCCCCGCCTCGATCTCTCGCCGGCGCAGCGGCAGATAGCCCGAGCGGTAGCCGCGGACGCGCCGCTTCGCGTCAGTCCTGGGAAGCAGGGCCTCCTGCAGGTAGCTGGTCATGACCTCTACCTGGAGTCGCGAACGGCAGAAGACTATCGTCTGCACCTGCCGCCGGATCCAGCTGGCGGCGATCCGCCGGCCTTCCAGCAGCGAGCTCCGCCTGACGCCCAGCGCTCGGTTGGTGAGCGGCGGGTTGTAGAAGATCAGGCGCCGCTCGCCCTGGGGAGCGCCGCTTCGCGCCACCAGTGCCAGGTTCTCTTCCTCCAGCAGCCGTCCCGCCAGCTCGCCGGGGTTGGCAATGGTGGCGGAGGCGCAGATGAACTGCGGTGAGGCGCCGTAGAACTGGCAGATCCTCTTCAACCGGCGGATCACATTGGCGACCTGGCTGCCGAACAATCCACGGTAGGTGTGCAGTTCGTCAATAACGACGTATTGCAGGCTGGAAAAGAGCCGCCGCCAGCGCGTGTGGTGAGGCAGGATCCCGGTGTGAAGCATCTCCGGGTTGGTCAGAACTATGTGACCGCCATCGCGGATGGCAGTGCGCTGGCCGGCGGGCGTGTCGCCGTCGTAAACGTCGACCCTGATCTCGATAGGTAGCCCCGCGGCAAGCTGACCAAGCTCGGCCAGCTGATCCTGAGCCAGCGCCTTGGTCGGAAAGAGGTAGAGCGCACGCGCCGCCGGCCGCTCCAAGATGCGCTGCAGGACCGGCAGGTTGTAGCACAGCGTCTTGCCGCTGGCCGTCGGCGTCACGACAACCAGGTGGCGGCCTGCCCGAACGTGGCAGTAAGCGTCTGCCTGATGCGAGTACAGCTGCGTGATACCGCGCCGCCCGAGGGCACGGCGCAGGCTTGGCTGCAGGTCGGCGGGCAGAGGGGCGAACTCCGCGGCGCGGGCCAGGATGACGTGGTCGAGGGTGACCTCGCCGGAGAATGCGCTGGGATCGAAGGCTGGGACGCTGGGCATGGGGGTGCTGCGAAGTCATCCTAGACGAACAAGTGTTCGATGGTCAAGCCAGGCCCTTCGGCCGACGGATCATCGCCAGTGGCACGCCCTTGGACTCGAACCTGACGGCGGCGCCGGAAACTTTGCTGGCGCCGGCTCAGCTCAGCCGGCTGCCAGCACGCCGCGAAGGATGCCCTCCGTGAGGGTCGGATCCCCGAATACGTGAGCCATCGCGTGCGAGATCAGTCCGGGCGTCAGGCTCCGCCGACCGAGCAGGAAGATCAGGGAGACGATTCCGAACAGCACTGCCGAGGTGACCGCGTACAGCACCGAATAGGTGAAGCCGAGGATGCCGTGGTAGAAGCCCATCACGAGGGCGCTGACAACGACCTGCAGCCAGCCCGGCACCCCACCCCGGCGCAGGTTCTCCATGAGGAAACCGCGGACTGCCAACTCCTCGCCAAAGGCGAGCCAGATCCCGATCACGGCCATCACCGGGCGCTCCCAGCTGAGTGCGAGCGGGTTCCCACCACGGGCGTAGCTCAAGCCGACCCAGAGCAGCCCAAACACAATGGCGACAGCGATCGCGAGCCTCCTTGTGGGGCGGGCCCAGCCCAGATCCCGGATCGTCTCGCCGTGCGCCCGCTGCCACCAGACGATGGCACCGACCACTATTGCAATCCCTACAGCGAAGCCGAGGTCGAGCAGAAAGGAGCCGAACAGCAGGTCGTGCCGGAAGTTCCCCGCGATCAGTCGGGCCAGCCAGGCGAAACAGCCCAGACCGAGCACCACCCCCAGCAGCAGGACAACCCCTATCGCGTTTCGCCAGGCGATGCGCGCCGGCAGCTTCCGGTCGCCGTATGCGGCAGGGTGAGACATCTGACGCCTCCTTAGATGGTTACGAAGTCGAGGAGCGCAGCAGCGGAATCCGTGAAGTGGACACGAGACTCGAGACTTACCTGCAGACAATACTCTGTGAAATAGAGTCTCTGCCGCTCTAGAGTGGCCAGGTGGCTGGTTCCGAACGAGGTCAGGCTGAGCTGTCCCCTGCCGAGGCGGCGCGGCTGCTGGCCGACGTGCGCCAGCTGCCCGCCCGAACCCGGTGGCTCGCCGCCACCAAGTTCACCCGCCTCTCACTCGTCGCTTGGGGCGTCGCCTGGGTATTCGGCTACACGGCCGTGCAAGTGCTGCCGCAGCCGATCGGTCTCGGCGCCTTCGCGCTGCTTGGGGTCGGCGCGGTGACGCTGACCCGCCTGGCCGCCCCGGGCGACCTGCTAACCGGCTGGGAGGCGCAGTTCCGCCGCGGTTGGTGGGTCCTGATCGGCGTCATGCCGCTGCTCGGCCTGATCGTCCAGCCGACCTCGCTGGCCACGCTGCTGCTCCTCCTCGGCGCGCTCTGGGGCGTTGCGCTGCTGCTCTTGGCGGTCACAGTCTCCGATCGGGCGCTGGGCGCGGTGGGCGGGACGATCGTGGCTGGCGCCGCCGTCATTCACGTGCTTGCCGGCGGCTGGGCGCTGGTGTCCTTCGGCCTGGTCGGCGGCGGTGCGATGGCCGTCCTCGGCTCAACGAGGTTGCTCCACCCGGAATGAGGCCCGAAACCGAGCTGGCTGCGGTGGCGGAGATGCTTCGCTCGCCCTTCGACCGGGTGCTCTTGGACGGCGTGCGGCTGCGCCTGCAGGCCGCGCTGCAGGGCCTGCCGGCGGGCGGTTCCCTCAGCTTCACGGGGCTGCGCCGGCTGCTGCAGCTCACCGACGGCAACCTCGGCACGCACCTCAAGATTCTGGTCGAGGCAGGGTATGTCGAACCCAGCCACTCCTGGCGCGGCCGCCGGCGCACCACGCTCTACGCCCCGACGGCCGCCGGCCGCGCGGCGCTGGAGCGCCACGTCGCGGCGCTGCAGGCGGTTATCTCCGCCACGAAGCCGGACTGATCGCCTGTCGCGATGCTCCGCCCTGCCTGACCGACCTGAGTCGCGACCTCACGGCGCACCGTGATGAGTACAGTCCAGCCATGAAAGTCGCCCTGGTGGCGGATGTGCACGGGAACCTGACGGCCCTCGATGCGGTAATCGCCGACCTGGAACGCGTCCAGCCGGACCTTGTGGTGCACGGCGGCGATCTGGTTTTCAACGGACCCCAACCGATCGAGTGCGTCGATCGCATCCGCGAGCTCGGTTGGCCGGGCGTGCTCGGCAACACCGATGAAGCGGTGGTGCGGCGGCTGAACGAGCCCGCGGTCAACTGGGCGGCTGAGCGGTTGGGCGAGCAGCGCATGGCTTGGCTGGGCCGCTTACCCCTGAGCTGGCGTCAGGCTGATCGGATCGCCTTGGTTCACGCGACACCCGACGAT
>JALZAW010000417.1 GCA_030948155.1 Candidatus Dormiibacterota bacterium
ACGCCGGGCCGCGGAAGGCAAGACTAAGGCCGAGGTCCGCCGCTGTCTCAAGCGGTACGTGGCCCGCCAAGTTTTCCGTCTCCTCGAGGCCGAAGGCGCCTTGACATGACATAGGAGCGTCTCGAGCAGGGTCTGCTGGACGCGCTCCACGCAGCCGTTGGAGGTGGGGCGACCGGCGCGAATGTAGATGTGCTTGACACCGAGCTGAGTCAGGGCTCGGTTGAACTCCTGGGCCCGGTACTCGGAAGCATTGTCAGTGGTGGCAGCCTCCAGCTTCCAGCCCCGCTCGGCGAGCTCCTGGGCGACACGCTGGGCCAAGACCGAGGTCCAGTGTGCAGAGGGGTTCTTGGGAGTGACGTGGAGCTCGGCCCAGGTGTAGGAGGAGGCCACGTCGCAGGCGCTGTACTGCCAGATCACGCCCTCGGTGCCAGCCAGGCGACCGATGTAGAAGTTGTCGAACTGAACTCGGTGACCGGGGTGCTTGGCTTCGATGTGGCGCTCGGGCGGCGGCTCTGGTCGCTCCGGTTGGGGAGGTGCCGCGTAGCCGCAGACCAGACTCAAGCGCTTGGCCCGGGTGTTCAGCCCGTGCCGCTTGAGGACCCGCCAGACCCCGTTGGCCGAGACGTTGAGGCCGCCCCACTTCTCCCGACCCAGCTCCAGGCTGAGACGGTCAGGACCCCAGCCCGGATAGGCCAAGGCCAGGGCCAGAATGCGTTGTTCGACCATGGGCGAAATCGCGTTCGGCATCCGAGGCTGGCGGCGCTCCCGCGGCCGCAGCAGTTCGGGTCCGAAACGCACCAGCTGCCGTCGCCATCGGTAGTAGGTCGAGTGGTGGACTCCCAGTAGCCGGCAAGCGGCGCGGACGCTGCCCATCTCTCTGGCTAGCGCAAAGAGACGGAGCCGGCTGCGGTGGATGACATCATCATTGGTCAAGGCGGCGCCTCCTTCTGAAGGTTTCAAGCACCCACAGAATGGCGCCGCCGTTCGCTACCTGGAAGAACCTCCAGGTGTCGGGTCTACTCGGGGAGAGGGCAGCCTAAGCTGCTCGATATCCACCTCTCCTTTGGAGACGATCGTGATCGTTAGCGCTCCGCCACACCTTATGCCACGGCCACGCGTTCCGAGCCAGCATCGACGGATGACTCGATCCGCTGCGGTTTCTCGAGTTCGGCAGCCGCGAAGAGCTGCCGCAGATAGTCCAACACCGCGGCCATCCCATCAAGCCTGCCGCGCGCCGCTATGTAGCCGTCCGGCCGGACCAGGTGAACGGGGCCCCCACGGCCGCGGAGTGTGAGGCGGCGACCGGCGAAATCGCCTCCGACGACCACTAGGACGTCGTGGTAAGGCCTCAGGGCAGGAGACTCCGATATCCCGGCAGGGTCGGATCCCGAGACGAGCAGCACGTGACGACCGCTGCGCAGCACCTCGTAGAGCCTGGCTCTCCCGGCGCGGCCGGCCACCAGAATGTCGGGGGCGCGATCTCCGGGCCGCGGTCCTCCCCAGGCCGCATCGGGGCGCGTGAGCCTGCTCGCTGGATAGGCGACCTGCACCTGGCTCATGCGCCGGACCGCTCGCCGCTGGATCGCGGGCAGGCGCGAGGCTGCCGGGAGGATGGTGTCCCTCAACCCGCGCGTCAGAGGGTGGCTCATGGAGCCGAACCGGACCAGCGCGTGAGTGAGGGCGAGGACCTGCGCCGCCACCGGTCCCCGCTCTTCGCCGTAGGTGTCAAGCAGCCACCCAGCGGCGCGGTCGGAGGCCACCAGCGCTAGCTTCCAGGCTAGGTTGTGGGCATCCATGATCCCGGTGTTCATGCCCTGCCCGCCCGCCGGCGAGTGAATGTGGACGGCGTCGCCGGCAAGGAGCACGCGCCCGCGACGGTAGGCGTTGGTCGAACGGCGGTGGCATCGGAAAGTGGCGAGCCAGGTCGGGTTGGAGACGATGACGCGCTCCGGCGCACGCAGGTCGAGCAGCTGCTGGATTTCCTCCAGAGTCGGCAGCCGCCGGTCACGGTCGCCGGCATAGGGCAGCACCAGCCGCCACACGTGTTGCCGCATCGGGAAGCAGATCAAGGGCTGGCCGTCGGAGCGAAAGAAGGCATGCACCTCGTCCTCGGGACGATCCCAGCTGAGCCGGACGTCAGCGAGTAGCCAATCCTGCGGGTAAGGATGCCCCTGGAAGGCGAGGCCGAGCTCCTGGCGGACACGGCTGTGCGCGCCATCGCAACCGACCAGGAAGTCGGCGGTGATGGTGTGCATCTCGCCGGCCCGATCCTGGACCGTCGCCGCGGCGCCTGCCTCGTCCTGGTGGAGGGTGAGCAGCTCGACTGCCTGCTCGATCGTGCCTCCCAGCTCGGCGATGCGCGCGCGCAAAAGGGCCTCGGTCTCGTGCTGAGGGATGTCGAGCATGAACCCGAAGCGCGAGCCGCTGCGCGACAGGTCGAGGTTGAGCAAGGACTTCCCGTCGCTGTAGAACCGAAAACGGCGCACGACCTGTCCGCGCTCCAGGAATTGCTCCGACAGACCCATGAGGTCGAAGACCTCGAGTGTGCGCGCATGGATTCCGCCAGCCCTGGTCTCGAGTACCACGCCGTCGCTCTTGTCGACGATGCGGGTCGCGATGCCTCGCGCCAGCAGTTCCGCCGCCAGCACGAGCCCGGTGGGTCCGGCTCCGACGACCAGGACCTGACAATCCGAATCAGCCGACGCCTGGTAACCGTTCGCACTCTTCATGCCCCGCAGATTCGGTCGGGCGGCGGCCCCGGGCCATCTGAAGAAGTACCTACGGGCTACGTATCTTTCGGCAGCAGGTCCTGCTCGTAAGCCCAGGCCGCCAGCTGTGTCCGGGTGTGGAACCCGAGCTTGGTCAAGATGTGATCGACGTGGACGTCCACGGTGCGGACTGAAAGGTGGAGCTGGCTGGCGATCTCGCGGTTGGTCAGGCCGCGCGCCACCAGCGCCGCGATCTCCAGCTCGCGACGGGTCAGCGTCCGGCGCGGACCCGGCCGCCACGACTCCTCGGGCTCGTTGGCCAGAGCACAGGCC
>JALZAW010000051.1 GCA_030948155.1 Candidatus Dormiibacterota bacterium
CTTCGCCAAGCTGGGGCCGACCCGCGTGCTGACGCCCCACCCGGGCGAGCTGGGTCGGCTGTTGAACCGCAGCACCGAGCAGATCCAGGCTGACCGCCCAGCAGCTGTCCGCCAGGCGGCCCGTGCGAGTGGCTCGATAGTCGTGCTGAAGGGAGCCCGAACCTTGGTCTGTGGGCCGGAGGGGCCGATCTCGGAGGATCCCCACGAGGTTCCCGCGCTGGCCACAGGCGGGACTGGGGATGTCCTCACCGGGCTGGTGGCAGCTCTGCTGGCACAGGGCTGCCAGCCGTTTGAGGCGGCAGTCACAGGTGTCTATGTCCACGCCGAGGCGGGGCGCCGGTTGAGCGGCAGGCTGGGCGAATCGGGCCTCCTCGCCTCCGACCTGCTGGGCGAGATCCCGCTGGTCATGAAAGTGCTGCGCCAAGGCGGCCACTGATGGCCGAGCTGCCGCCAACGCAGCGAGTGGCCTCGGTCGATCTGGGTGCGATTGCCGCCAATCTGAACACCGTGCGGGGCGGTCTCAAGCCGACCACCCGCTGCATCGCTGTGGTGAAGGCCGACGGCTACGGCCACGGGGCCATGCCGGTGGCGCGGGCAGCTTTGAAGGCAGGTGCCTGGGGCCTGGCCGTGTCGACCCTGACGGAAGCGCTGGAGCTGCGCGGCCTGGCTCCGCCCGAGCGCCTGCTGGTACTGGGCGGACTCACCGCTGACGACGCTCCAGCAGCCGCCGCGGTGGGCTGTTCAGTGGCCTGTCACAGCTGGGAGCTGGCGAACGCGCTGGAGCAGGCGGTTTCCCCTGGCTCGCGCCTCAGCGTGCAGCTGAAGGTGGACACGGGCATGAGCCGGCTCGGCTGCAGCCTGGCGGAGGCACCGCAGCTGGCCAGGCGGATCGCCGGCTCCGATCGGCTCGCACTAGGCGGCGTCTACACCCACTTCGCTGCCTCCGACAGCGATGCCGCCTTCACCCGCGAGCAGTACAGCCGCTTCGTCTCAGTACTTGAGCGGCTTCAAGTCGAACCGGGCCTGCGCCACGCCGCCAACAGTGCCGCCGCCCTCAGGCATCCCGAGCTGCAGCTGGACGCGGTCCGCGTAGGGATAGCGCTCTACGGCTGTGAATGGCCGACCCTGCGGCCGGCGCTGACCTTTCAGGCTCGGGTGACGCAGGTCAGGGAGGTACCGGCCGGCAGCACAGTCGGATACGACCGCACCTGGCGGGCGGAGCGGTCCAGTCTGGTTGCAGTGATCGCCGCCGGCTACGCTGACGGCGTCATGCGAGCTCGCTCTGGCCGCGGCGACGTCGTCATTCGGGGCCGGCGTCGGCCGGTCATTGGCCGCATCAGCATGGACCAGATGACCGCCGACGTGACCAGCGACGAAGAAGTGCGGGCAGGCGATTGGGCGATGCTGATCGGCGATGGGATCAGCGCCGAGGAAGTTGCGGCCCACGCCGGCACTAACTCGTACGAAGTGCTGACCTCGATCGGCAGGCGCGTCACGCGCCGCTACCAGGAATAGACTGCTCCGGCGTCGCGTTCGCTAGACCAGCGTGTCTACACTGCTTGCCGTGAGAGAGGAAGCGAAGGAACCCGAACTGGGATTCCCCGAATCGATCTCCCGCGAGCCCGAGCCGACGCCCGCCGGCGCCGCTGATGCCAGCTTCGCCCAGGAGGCAATTGGGTACCTCGATACGCTCTACCGCACAGCTCTGCGCCTGACCCGGGACCCAGGCAAGGCCGAGGACCTGGTCCAGGACACCTATGTGAGGGCTCTGCGATACCAACACAGCTACAGGCGCGGCACGAACATGAAGGCGTGGCTCTTCGCCATCATGCGCAACCTCTTCTGGGACCGCTTCCGAGGCGGCCGACCGGAGGCGCTCAGCCTGGATGGCGATGGTGACATGTCGCTATACGACACGCTGCCCGACGTCGGCGCCCAGCCCGAGGCTGACGTGCTGGACGGCATCGCCGCGCAGGAGGTCATCGACGCTGTCGAGCAGCTCCCGGAGCTGCACCGTGAGGTGGTGCTGCTGGTGGACGTCGAGGGCTTTGCCTACAAGGACGCGGCCGAGGTCATGGGCGTGCCGATTGGGACTGTGATGTCGCGCCTTCACCGCGCCCGCCGCCAGTTGCAGAGGTCGCTGCTGGGCTACGCTAGAGAGGCGGGCATAGTCAGCGAGGGCAAGGGGGAATCCTCAGCGTGAACTGTGGGAAGTGTCTCGAGAAACTCGAAGGCTTCGTGGATCGCGAGTTGAACGAAGGGGAGATGGCTGAGGTGCGGCAGCACTTGAGCGACTGCGCGCCCTGTGAGGATCTGTTCGACCTCCAGGTCGGGATGAAACGGTTGGTCAAGCGGTGCTGCGATCAGAGCACGGCCCCCCCGCACCTGCGCGAGCGCCTGAGCCAGATCCTGGGCTGAACTCCTAGCTCACAGTTCGGCTGCCGGTCCTGGCGCCTGGAAGTGATCCGCCCCACCTGCGGTTGCGTATCTGTGAGAGCCATGTCCAGGATTGAGGATGCCAACACCGATATAGGTCGTCTCGAGCTCGAAATGCGGCGGCGCCGCATCGAGCAGTCACGACAGGATCAGCTCATTGAAGCGACTGATGACATGATCGCCGAGCTCGAGGAGCTCAACGTCAGAGGGTCGGACCGTGTGCCTGCAGTGCTCCGGCGCCAGGCGGAGGCGGTTCTGAACGCGCTGCCCCCGACCGAGGAACCGTTGGAGGCACGCTATCGTGTCGACGCCATGATGGAGGTTCTCTACCGGGCGCAGGAGCTGCTGTTCCAGCAGCGACCTAAGAGCAAGGGGAGGCAGGCCTCCCCTTCCAAATCCCCACCGGGTCAGAGCGAATTGACGGCTCAACTCGGGAGTGGCCGCATCAGACGGACGGCCGCGTGACTGTGCCCCAACCGCTGTTTCCGGCCGGAATGAACCCGGCCTAGCGACCTGACGAGCAAGGGAAGGCAGGCCTCCCCTTCCGGAACCCCTCCCGGTCTGGGTTGACGATCGGTTTGCTCGGGGCCGGATGCCCTTGGCGGACGGCCGTATGACTGTGCGCTGACCAGCGTTGAGTCCCGGCCGGGATGAACCCGGCCTATCGACCTGACGAGCAAGGGGAGGCGGAGACGAGCAAGGGGAGGCAGGCCTCCCCTTCCGGAACCCCTCCCGGTCTGCGTTGACGATCGGTTTGCTCGGAGCTGGATGCTTTTAGGGCGGCCGTATGACTGTGCGCTGACGGGCGTCGTTTCCGGCCGGGATGAACCCGGCTTAGCGACCTGGCGGCGGCAACCTGGCTGACTGCGGCCGGGGCCGTTATTTTCCGCAGTCGGTGAAGTCTTGGGTGAACATCTCCTCGAAGCCGTCCTCGCCTTTGTAAGCGCCGATGCCGACGCAGCGGAAGTCGGGGTTAAGGATGTTGGCGCGATGGTCGGGACTGCTCATCAGTGAGTCCCACGCCTTATCGACATCCGGTGCGAAGGCCAGATTCTCACCAGCTGTCACGTAAGTGATCCTGCCCTCCCGAAGTCTGTCGTAAGGCGTCTTGCCGTCAGGGGTTTGATGAGAGAAGTAGCGCCGGGAGTACATGTCCTTACTGTGGGCCCGGGCCACCTCGCGCAGCGCGGCATCCTGACGAATGCTCGAGAGGCCGTTGTCGTGGCGCGCCGCGTTGAGCTTGTTCAGCATCGCCGCCTCGTCATCGGGTGCTGCCGTCACCTGCATGGAGGGCGGAAAATGCAGTTTGAAGAAGGCGTCCTCGCCGGGGTTGGAGGGCGGCTCGCTGACAATGATGCGCTGGTTGGAGGGTCCGGGGAGCAGCAGCTGGCGCAGGGGTCCCTTCAGCGCAGCGGAGCGACCATCGACAGCCCTGCCCAGGGTTGAGCCCTGGACCCACCCGGAGGGGCTGCCCGGAAACACTGCCAGACTGCCGATGACGAGAAAGACGATTATCGCCGCCACCCCTGCGGCCGGGATGACGCCCAGCGCGGCGTAGGCGGCGGGCGTCAGCGCTGAGAGGCGCGTGCCCAGCCAGCTTGCCAGCCGGTGGGCCGGCGGGAGGACGAGGCCATGGACAAGAGCCATCAGGATCAGGAACATGCCGAAGCCCGTGAGCAAGGGCCCTACGTGAAGGAGGCGGTCCAGTAGGCCCGCCAGGGGCCTGTAGAGCACAAAGGCGAGAAGCAGTCCGGCACCCAGCGACATCAACTCGGACAGGTAGCCGGGAAACCCACGGCGCAGGCTGTCGTAGATGAGAGCACCCAGCACAGCCACGATGGCTACATCCAGCAGGTTCAGACTCAACGTCCGGCCAGAGTATAGGTGGCCTGGATCCTCCTGGTCGCTTCCCAGCCCGGTCGATTCAAACGCCGGTCATGCCCAGGCCAGTTCACCTAGCTGGCTTCGAAGACGGGACCAGTCACAACCTTTGGAAACATCTCTAGGCTGCTCAGACGTAGTAGGTCAGTTAGCTTCACGCTCTGAGGCACAAGGAGCGCGCCCGGGAGCGTGACCTCAAGCCTCAAGGCGGAGGTAATGAGCGCCACCTCGGAGGCACCAGTGGAAGCAGAAGGCCGGCCGCTCGGTTGAAGACAGTTGACATGGCAAGCACCCAGGACGGGATCCCAAGCTCGATCGACCGGAATCAGGTTGTGGACATCACCACGATCGGGCGCCGCAGCGGGCAGCCACGGCGCCTCGAGATCTTCATGCACAGTATCGGCGGCCGCCTGTACATCAGCGGCATGCCCAGGCCCGAGAAACGGAGTTGGCTGGCCAACCTGGAGTTGGACCCTCACCTCACGCTGCATCTGAAGCAGGGGATCGAGGTCGACCTGGCGGCCACCGCGCGGGTCATCGACGACCAGTCAGAGCGACGCGCCGTCCTCACCGAAGTGGCGCGAACCTGGCAGCGCAGCGATGTGCCGACCATGGTCAGGATGAGCCCACTGATCGAGGTCACGCTCGACCGCCGCTGATCAGACACAGTCGGTCGCTAAAGTCCAGTGCATGAGGGAGGACCGCGCTCGCAGGCTGGCCGCAGCTCGCCTCTACGCCATCACGCCGAGCGCTGAACCGGCTGCCGTGGAAACGCTGGTCGGGGCCTGGCTCCGGGGCGGTGTCGACCTGATTCAACTCCGCCACAAACAGCTGGGGCGATTCCAGCTCCTGGAGCTCGCCCGCTCGCTGGCTGTGCGTTGCGGCGAGGCCGAGGTCCTCTTCATGGTGAACGATCAGGTGGACATCGCCCTGCTCTCCGGCGCTGACGGTGTGCACGTAGGCGAAGGGGACCTTTCCCTTTCAGCTACTCGCCGCCTGGTCGGCCCCGAGCTCGTGGTGGGCGCCACAGCAGGGGCGCCGGCCGCAGTGCGCGTAGCTGAAGCCGAGGGCGCCGATTACATTGGTTGTGGGCCTGCCTTTCCGACTGCAGAGAAGCCCCAGAAACCGGTTCTCGGTCCGGCCACGATTGCTCGTATCTCGAGCGAGACGCAGCTGCCTGTGTTCGCCATCGGCGGTATCACACTTGACCGGTTGGGCGAGTTGACTGCGCGAGGCCTGAAAAGGGTCAGCGTTATCGGCGGCCTGTCCCAGAGGGCCGGGCCCGAACAGGTGGCGCGAGCCTTCAAGGAGGCGCTTGCCGATGGATGAGCTGAGCTTCCTGGAGCGGCTCAGACCGCATCTGGCCGCGAGATCGGGCAAGCTGGTGATCGGGGCCGGGGACGACGACGCCGCCGCCTGGCGGGAGCCGGACGGCAGCTATACGATCGCCACGAGTGACACGTCGATCGAAGGCGTCCACTTTGACCTGGGCCGGCAGGATCCGACAGACGTGGGCTGGCGCGCGCTGTGCTTCGCCCTCGGCGACCTGGCAGCCAAGGGGGCGCGTCCCACTTACTGCATGGTCGCTCTCTCGCTTCCGGTGAGCTGGACGGCAGAGATCGCAGCCGGCCTCTATAGCGGCCTGGCCGAGCTGGCTCGGGAGGTGGGGCTGAAACTCGTGGGCGGCGACACCACCCGCGCCCCCCATGATGCCTCCCTCACACTCATGCTGCTCGGCTCTACCTGGGTGGAGCCAAAGGCACGCGCGTCGGTGCGCGCGGGCTGGAGCGTGGGAGTGACGGGCCCGCTGGGAGCAGCGTCGTTGGGCTGGACGAGGCCGCGGCCACGCCTTCAGTTTGGTGCCCGCCTGGCTGCGGCCGGGCTCTGCAGCGGCGACATCTCCGATGGCCTCGTGCGCGAGCTTGACAAGTTCGCCGCCGCGGCTGGTGTGGGAGCAACGGTGCGCCTCAACGACGTGCCCCTGGCCGGGGGCTCAAAAGCCGAAGCCGCGATCGTCAACGGGGAGGAGGTGGAGCTGATCTGCTGCGGTCCGGCGCCCCTACCAGCCGGTGTACAGGTGGTGGGAGAGCTCACCAGCGGCGGAGGCGTAGTGGTTTTGGACGCTGTTGGTGCGGCGGTCCAGCTGCCGGGGCGCGGCTACGATCACCTGTCCGGCTGAGCTGGTGACCCGCGGCGAGGCCGACACTGAGGCGGTGGGCGAGCGTCTCGGAACCTCCCTGCAAGCCGGCGACGTGCTCCTCCTGAACGGCGAACTTGGCGCGGGCAAGACCGCCTTCGTCCGCGGTCTGGCCCGCGGAGCGGGTTTCGCCGGTGACGTGCTGAGCCCAACCTTCCAGCTGCTCCGGCTCTACCGAGGGCGTCTACCGCTGGCTCACGTCGACCTCTACCGGTTGGCCCATCCGAACGAGATAGCTGAGCTGGGCCTGGATGAGATCCTCGAATTCGGAGCGGCGGCTATCGAGTGGGGGGACCGCCTCTCCTGGCCGGGGGCGGCCCGGCTGAAATTCGAGGTGCTGGGCCGCTCACTGCGCCGGCTGACGTTGGCAGGAGCGCCCGAACATTGGTCCTGGTGATCGACAGCTCCTCGGCGGAGACGGTCCTCGCTGTCCTGGCTGCGGGAAGACCTCTGGCCGAGTCACGGCTCCGCTCTCAGCGGGACGGCGAGCTGGCAGAGGCGGTGCGGAGACTGAGCTCGCCGCAGGATCTGACTGCCGTAGCTGTGAGCCTGGGTCCTGGCTCATTCACAGGCCTCCGGCTGGGCGCCAGCTACGCCGTCGGTCTCGCCCTGGGCAGGACGCTGCCGCTGCTCGGCTTCGGGAGCCTGGAGCTTCAGCTGGCGCGCGCCCGGCGAAAGGCAATGGCGGTGGTGGAGGCGGGGAGGGGCCGTCTTTACTGGCTCCGCGCGGGGCCCGGCGAGGTGGCCGGGCTGGGTAATCCAGCGGACCTGCCGGCGGGCTGGCCGCTGGTCGGCTGGCTTCGGCCTTCGACGCAGCAGGCGGTGACCGAAACTGGCCTGACGCAGCTGCCAGAGGCGGAGCTGCGCACGTTCGGGGAGGGCGCCGCCAGGGTCCTGGAAGGGGCGCAGGAACTCACCTATGATACGGTCAGGCTTCGATACATGCAGTCCCTTGGCAGCGGCCGGACGTAACGCGAAGTGGTACTTATTCGGCGTCAGTTGGCGATCGAAAGCATGAAGGAAGCGGACGTGCCGCAAGTCCAGGGAATCGAGCGGCAGATATTCTCCAGCCCCTGGCCTCGCAACGCCTACTTCCGCGAACTGTCCTCCCGAAACAGCGCCTACTACATAGTCCTGCGGGAGGATCCGCCCGAGGGGGATGATCTGCTCGGCTACGGCGGTCTTTGGCGGATGTACGACGAGGCGCATGTGACCACCATTGGGGTCCGCCACGATCGCCAACATGAGGGCTTGGGTCGCATAGTCTTCGCGGCACTCCTGCTGGCCGCTTTCAAGCTGGGCGCGAAGTGGGTGACGCTTGAGGCGCGGGCGTCCAATCTCAACGCAATCCGCATGTACGAGGCCTTCGACTTCAAGGTCATCGGCCGCCGCCGCGGCTACTACACCGACAACGCCGAAGACGCCATAGTCATGTGGTCTGACTCGATGTACTCAGGCCGCTTTCGCCGGGTCTTTGCCGAGAACGTGGCCCGCATCGAAGCCCAGTCCCACGAGCACGGCTACGACGTCTTGGGGCTGGACTTGGCCGGGCTCGCCGGTAAGGATTCCGCCTGACCCTCACTCTCGCCCTCGAGTCCAGCTGCGACGAGAGCTCGGTCGCGCTGGTCCAGGGCGGTCGGCACATTTTGAGTTCCCTCGTCCACACGCAGTTAGAGGTGCATAAGGCGTACGGCGGTGTAGTGCCCGAGCTGGCGGCGCGTGCCCATTTGGAGAAGCTACCGGCGCTCCTGCCTGCGGTTCTGGCGGAAGCCGGTGTGAGGCCCTCGGCGATCGACCAGCTGGCGGTGACCCGCGGCCCAGGCCTGGCCGGTTGCCTACTGGTGGGCACAGGGCTTGCCCAGGGTTTGGGCACTGCCTGGGATCGCCAGGTGTTGGGCGTCAACCATCTCTGGGGCCACGTGTACGCCGCCCGACTGGCGCAACCGGAGCTCGAGCCGCCGCTGCTGGCGCTGGTCGTCTCGGGGGCGCACTCGGATCTGGTGCTGATGCCTGAGCACGGGCACTTCAAGGTCCTCGGCAGGACCCGCGACGACGCGGCGGGAGAAGCCTTCGACAAGGCAGCCCGCATGCTGAAGATCGGCTACCCCGGCGGTCCGCTCTTGGATCGCGCCGCCCGGCGCGGCGACGCCCGCCGGCAACCGCTGCCCATTCCGGCCCTCGCCGATTTGGGCTACAGCTTCAGCGGGCTCAAGACGGCGCTGCTTTACCGCATCCGTGACCTGGGTGGCGTTGACAGCCTCAGTCCGGACGTGAGAGACGATTTGTGTGCAGCGTTCGAGCGCTCGCTGGTGGAAGCACTGGTTCGGCAGCTGAATCGTGCCCTGGCGCTGAACCCCGTGCCCGAGGTGGTCGTCTGCGGTGGTGTGGCCGCGAACAGCCTGCTCCGTCGGCGCGCAGCTGAGATGGTCGGCAGGCGGGCGCGGCTCACCATCCCTCCTCATTCGCTCTGCACCGACAATGCAGCCATGATCGGCGCGGCCGCAGAGTTCACGGACCCGGGCACCTTGGCAGTCGATCCGGGACTGAGCTGGTGAGCGAGAAGGCAGGTGGCTGGGCAGAGGTCTACCGCGGCTCCGCCCTTGCCGCGGACTTGATATTGGCGATCCTGGAGGCCAGTCAGATCCCGGCCGAGCGGCTGGGATTGGGCGGCAACGCAGTCTTCGGCGGCCTCGCCTTCGAGCTCTGCTCGATACTGGTGCCGGTTGCGCAGGCCCACGCCGCGCGTCATCTCATCGAGTCTGCCGCCGAGGCAACTTGACGGCGCTGGTCTTGCTAGGCCAGGCCCCCATGGCGTACACTTAGCACTCGTAAGGCTTGAGTGCTAAGCACTGTCAAGCCGGGAGTGCCAATCAATTCCAACCAGCGGAGGGACAGTTATGAATTTGAAGCCCTTGGGCGATCGGGTAGTGGTCAAGCCGGTCGAGCGCGAAGAGCGAACGAAGAGTGGCATCGTCCTGCCGGACACTGCCAAGGAGAAGCCCCAGGAGGGCATAGTCGAGGCGGTGGGGGCCGGACGCCTGCTCGACAACGGCACCAAGGTGCCGGTGGAGCTCAAGACCGGTGACCGCGTGCTCTACGCGAAGTACGCCGGCAACGAGTTCAAGTACGAAGAGATCGAGTACCTGATCATCAGCGAGAAGGACGTTCTCGCGGTGGTCGGCAGCAACGGCAAGTCCAAGAAATAGCGAGGAGGAAACCAGATGGCAAAATCTGTCGTATTCGACGTAGAGGCCCGCCAGGGCCTGAAGCGAGGCATTGACACGGTCGCCGAGTCGGTCCGCATCACCATCGGCCCCAAAGGCCGCAACGTGGTGCTGGAGAAGAAGTTCGGCGCCCCGACAGTCACGAACGATGGGGTAACGATCGTCCGCGAAATCGAGTTGAAGGACCCCGCTGAGAACACTGGGGCGCAGCTCCTGCGCGAGGTGGCGACGAAGACCAACGACGTCGCTGGCGACGGCACCACCACAGCCACGATCCTGGCCCAGACAATGATCAGTGAGGGCTTCCGCAACGTAGCGGCGGGCGCCAATCCAATGCAGCTCAAGATCGGGATCGAGAAGGCTGTGCAGAAAGTCGTCGATGAGATCAAGCGGGTAGCTGTGCCGATCAAGGGTCACGAGGATGTGGCGCACGTCGCCGCCATCTCGTCCCAAGACGAGACCATCGGCGAGCTGATCGCCGACGCCATGGACAAGGTAGGCAAGGACGGCGTGATCACCGTCGAGGACGGCCAGGGGGTCGGCACTGAGCTGGAGACTGTCGAGGGGATGCAGTTCGACCGCGGCTACGTCTCGCCGTACTTCGTAAGCAACCCCGATCGCATGGAGTCTGTGCTCGAAGAGCCGTTCGTGCTGGTCACCGATCGCAAGATCACAGCTATCCAGGATCTGTTGCCCGTGCTGGAGAAGGTGGTCCAGCAGGGCCGCCCGCTCCTGATAGTGGCTGAGGACCTGGAGGGCGAGGCGCTCGCCACGCTTGTTGTCAACAAGCTGCGTGGCACCTTCCAGGCAGTGGCCGTCAAGGCGCCTGGCTTCGGCGATCGCCGCAAAGCGATGTTGGAAGACATGGCGATCCTGACCGGGGCCCAGGTCATCTCAGAGGATCTCGGCCTCAAGCTGGACCAGACGAAGGTCGAGCAGCTGGGCCGCGCCCGCCGCGTGACTGTGACCAAGGACGACACCACGATCGTGGAGGGCGCCGGCAAGTCGGACGCCATCCAGGGCCGGATCAAGGCGATCAAGGCCCAGATCGAGGAGACCACCTCTGACTTCGACCGCGAGAAGCTGCAGGAGCGGCTGGCCAAGCTGGCCGGCGGCGTGGCAGTGATCAAGGTCGGTGCCGCCACCGAGGTCGAGCAGAAGGAGAAGAAGCACCGCATCGAGGACGCTCTCTCCGCCACCAAGGCGGCCGTGGAAGAGGGAATCGTGGCCGGTGGCGGTACAGTGCTGCTG
>JALZAW010000052.1 GCA_030948155.1 Candidatus Dormiibacterota bacterium
TCTCAGCTGCGCGCGGCGCCACCCGGTCCTGGACGAGCTCCCGGACGGTGTCCCGGATGGCCAGCTGCTCAGCCGAGAAGTTGAAGTCCATGGGCTGAGTTTATGGCCGGCCTCGGAGGAGAGATCGAGCTATGACGAGGCGCTGAACCTGGTTTGTGCCCTCATAGATCTGCAGCGCCTTGGCATCACGGAAGTGTCTCTCGAAAGGTTGATCGTTGAGGTAGCCGGAGTCGCCAGCCAGTTCGACGCCCTGGCTGGCAGCCTCCATGGCCAGATCGGTGCAGAAGAGCTTGGCGATTGCGGCTTCGCGCGTGAACGGCCGGCCGGCCGAGCAGAGTGACGCTGCGTTGTGAGCCAGCTGGCGGCCGGCGGTCAGCTGGGTCGCCAGGTCAGCCAGAACAAATGAGGCGCCTCGATCCAGGGGGCGCCGGCGCGTGCAGTCAAGCGCGCCCTCGAGCACTGCCCGGGCGATCCCCAGCGCCTGGCCGGAAATGCCTATCCGGCCCGAATCGAGAGCCCGCATGGCGATCGCAAAGCCGCCTCCCTCTCGGCCAAGCAGATTGGCAGCCGGCACCCGCACCTCTTCCAGCACCAGCTCGCCGGTGACCGAGCCGTTGAGGCCCATCTTGCGAAAGACCTGGCCGACCTTGAGCCCGCTTGAATCGGCCGGCACCAGAAAGGCGCTGATGCCGGCAGCCCCTACCCCGGCCGTCCGGGCGAAAACGAGGTAGAGCCCGGCCTCCCCCACATTGGTGATGAAGACCTTGGTTCCGCTCAGGAGCCAATCCCGACCCACCCGGCGCCCGGAAGTTCGCAGCGCTGCGGCGTCTGAGCCGGAGCCGGGCTCGGTCAGAGCGAATCCGCCCAGCGTGCTGCCGCCGGCCAGCGCCGGCAGCCAGCGCTGCTTCTGCGGCTCGCTGCCGAAGAGCACTATCGGCTCGCTCGCGACAGAGTTGTGCACGTCCATGATCACTGCCGTGCTGGCACAGGCGCGGGCCAGCTCCTCCACCGCCAGGGTGAATGAGAGGTGATCGAGTCCCGCACCGCCGTACTCGCGGGGGATCAGCATGCCCATCAAGCGAAGTTCGCCAGCGCGCCGGATGATATCGCGCGGAAAGGCATGTTCGCTGTCGATGGCAGCCGCTCTGGGCCTCACTTCCGACTGGGCAAAGTCCCTGACCGCGTCCCGGACGGCGAGCTGTTCGGCGGCCGGTTCCAGTTGCATGGCGGACCTACAATAGCCATCGCCCATGGATGCTGGACCGCGCTATCTGGAAGGCACGACGATCGGAAGCGGTCGCGACATCATCGGGGTGCGGCGGGATCGGATCAACGCGATCATCGAGCAGGGCAAGGAGATTGTGACCCGAGCCAAGCAGGAGAAGATCCTGCCGAACACGATCACTGGCCCCACCGCCGCCCTGCTGGTCACCGTCGCAGGATTCGGGGAGCCGCTGAGCGAGGGCCAGTGGCGTGAGCTCTCGGGGGTGGTCGGCGGCATCATGCGGGACCCCGACTTCGGTGATCTTTCCCGGCTGCGAACTGTCATCACGCCCGAGCAGTTTGCGATGGTCTCGCGCAACCCCGGCTATGCCCGCTTCTTCCACCGGAAGGACGACGGCCGCTGGATCTGCGACCTGACGCCAACGCTCGACGACGTCCCGGACGAGTAAGGCAGTCCCGGTCAGCAGCCTAATTCGCGAGCGATCAGCATCCGCTGAACTTCGCTGGTGCCCTCGCCGATCTCGTTGATCTTCACGTCCCGCCAGTAGCGCGCGACCGGATAGTCCTCGATGAACCCATAGCCGCCGTGGATCTGGACAGCCTGGTCGGCAGACCGCTTGGACGTCTCGGAGCTGAAGAGCTTGGCCATCGCCGCCAGCCGCCGGACTTCGCCCGTGAGCTTCCCGGCAGAGTTCTGGTAGGCGGTCGCGGCGCGGTAGGTGATGAGGCGGGAGAGCTCCACCTCCATCGCCATGTCGGCCAGCTTGAACTGCACGGCCTGGTGCTTGGCGATCGGCCGGCCGAAGGCGACCCGTTCCTTGGCGTAGCTGAGGGCGGCGTCGAGGCAAGCCTGGGCAAGCCCGACTGATAGCGCCGCGATGGCCACCCGGCCGCCAGTCAGCGTGTGCAGGAACTGGGAATAGCCGCCGCCCCGCCGACCCAGCAGGCTGTGTTCAGGTACGCGGCAGCCGTCAAAGGCCAGGGGATGGGTGTCCGAGGAATGCCAGCCGAGCTTGCGATAGGAGGGCTGTACCACGTAACCGGGAGTGCCGGCCGGCACCAGCAGCGCGCTGATCTCCGACCTTCCGGCAGCCGTGCGTCCGGTCAGCGCTGTGATCGTCACGCCAGCGGAGATGTCCGTTCCGGAGTTGGTGATGAACTGCTTACTGCCCGAGATGACCCACTCACCGCCTTCCAGCTCTGCCCGCGTGGCGGTGGCGCCCGCGTCGGAGCCGGCCCCTGGCTCCGTCAGCCCGAATGCCCACAGGCGCTTGCCGGCCACAAGATCGGGCAGAAGGTCGGCCTTTTGCTGCGAGGTGCCGAAGTCGTGGATGGGCGCGGCTCCCAGCGAGACAGCCGCCTCGAGGGTGATGCCAACTCCAGCGTCCCCCCGGGACAGCTCCTCGATGGCGAGGCAGTAGCTGAGGAAATCAGCGCCGGCGCCCCCGTGCTCCTGCGCGAAAGGGAGTCCAAAGAGGCCCATCTCGCCCATCTGGCGAACTATCTCGTAGGGGAATCGATGTTGCCGATCCAGTTCCTCCGCGGCAGGGGCGACCACCTGGCCGGCGAAGTCGCGGCAGAGATCGCGGATCGCCCTCTGTTCGTCGCTGAGCTCAAAATCCACGGCCGCCATCGTACGGAGCAAGGGGAGGCAGGCCTCCCCTTCCAGAAACCCCACCGGGGTAAGTGCAAAGGGGACGGCTGTAGCGGAGCCAAATGGCCCGATGAAACCGGACGTCCGGGTCGACACGGATGTCGTTTACCGGCCGGGATGAACCCGGCCTAACAACTTGACGATCCCGAGCCTAGAAAATGCCGTTGCTCGACGCCGCCGCCGCCAGGCAGCGGCTCAGTTCGGCAGTACTGTCAGCTTCAAAGCCCAGTTGACCAGCAGCGGCAGGGCGACCAAGAACGGGAGCGCGCGCAGCAATGCAGGGCGGGCCAGCAGCCGAACGTCCCGGTCTTTCAGCAGGGCGACGATCAGTGTGGCCATGCCGAGCAAAGTCGCCCCGAAGAACACAGGCCCCAACGGATAGAGCCGCAGGGCGTGACCGAGGTCACCAGTCCAGATATAGGCGAAGGAGCGAGTCCCGCCGCAGAGCGGGCACGGATGGCCGGTGACTGCCAGAAAGGGGCAGCGTGGCAGGGTGGCGTTGACGCTGTGAAGGGACCAGAAGAAGCGCGTGTACAGCAGCCAGGCTGAGAAAAAGGCGAGCAGGCAAAGGTTGCGCACCCGCGCGTAGTGATCGGCCGGAACTGTAGTCAGGGCAACCGGCATCACGCCGGCGAGTCTAGCAGCGAGGCGTTCCAGTGAAGCGATGAGGCCTGTGCAGACCGGCTGGGGGAGTGTTTGTAAGCCGGCCTTTCGGGTTGCTCAGGCCCTGATGAGCATCTCCACCAGCTCGTCAGTCGTTTCGGCCACCCGCACGCCGGCGGCCCGGAACGCCTCCTCCTTGCTCTTGGCGGTGCCTCGGTTGCCGGAGACGATGGCGCCTGCGTGGCCCATGCGCTTGCCCTCGGGCGCCGTGCGACCGGAGATGAAGGCGACGGTCACGAGGCGCGAGCCGCGCCCCAGCAGCTCGGCCGCTCTCTCTTCATCAGAGCCGCCGATCTCTCCGATCAGCGCCAGGTGCGTGGTTTCCGGATCGTTCTGGAAGAGCTCGACCACGTCCCAGAACGAGAGGCCCAGCACCGGATCGCCGCCTATGCCCACGATCGTGGACTGGCCGGCCCCGGCCGAGGTCAGGGCGGACATCGCCTCGTAGGTGAGCGTGCCGCTGCGGGACACCACACCAACGTGGCCGGGCCGCGAGAACTGCTGCGGGATGATGCCGATCTTGCCCACGCCGGGCGTGATCAGGCCCGGGCAGTTGGGACCGATCAACCGACAGCCGGGATGGAGCAGAAGGAAGTCCTTGACCCGGATCATGTCTTGGATCGGGATTCCCTCAGTGATGCAGACCACAAGCGTGAGGCCGGCGACCGCCCCCTCCATGATCGCGTCGGCGGCAAAGGGAGGCGGAACGAAGATGCCTCCCGCATTGGCGCCTGTCTCGCGCACCGCGTCGGCCACTGTGTTGAAGATCGGCACGCCGAGATGGGTGGTGCCGCCCTTACCGGGGCTGGTTCCGGCGACCACATTGGTGCCCATCGACTGCATCTGCTCGGCGTGGAAGGTGCCCTCTCGGCCGGTGATCCCCTGGACCACCACTCGGGTCTCGCGGCCCAGAAGGATGCTCATCTCGTCATCTCCACGATCTTCTGGGCGGCTTCCCAGCCGCTGGCGCCCGGCTCGATGCCGTTGGCGCGCAGGATCTCCCGCCCCTCGGCCTCGTTCGTGCCTGAGAGCCTCACCACCAGCGGCAGCCGCAGGCTCAGGCTGTCGCGGGCCTGGACCAAACCGCGGGCCACCTCGTCGCCACGGGTGATGCCGCCGAAGACGTTGATCAGCACCCCCCGCACGTTGGGATTCATGAGGATGACCGAGAGGGCGTTCTCAACCACCTCGGCCTTGGCGCCGCCCCCGATGTCGCAGAAGTTGGCAGCCCGGCCGCCGGCACGCTGGACCAGATCCAGGGTGCCCATGCAGAGTCCGGCGCCGTTGCCGATGATGCCAACCTCGCCGTCCAGCGAGACGTAGGTGAGGTTGCGCTTTTTGGCCTCGCGCTCGTAGGGGTCACCTTCCACCACGTCGCCGTAGCGTTCCTCCAGCTCGCGGTGCCGGAAGGCGGCGTTCTCGTCCGTCTCCAGCTTGGCGTCGCCGGCGATCACCTGGCCTTCTTTGCTGATGACGAGAGGGTTGATCTCAGCCGTGACAGCGTCGTAATCGGTGATGGCGCGATATAGCTGCCGGATCACAGGCACCAGCGCCCGGCTGTGCGAGCCGAGACCGGCCTGCCAGACCAATTCGTTCAGCTCGAAGTTGAGCGGGCCGCGCCAGGGGTTCGGGTAGAGCCGGGCGATGGCGTCGGGCGACTCCTCCGCCAGCTGTTCGATATCCATGCCGCCCTGCGCCGAGAGCATGAGGACGTTGGCGCGAGCGTCGCGGTCGACTGTGAAGCCCAGATAGACCTCCTGGGCGATATCCAGGGCGGACTCGCAGTAGACCAAAGGCACTCGAAAGCCTTTGATGTCCATGCCGATGATCTGCTCGGCCGCCGCCCGGGCCTCCTCGGCGTTCCGAGCCAGTTTGATGCCGCCTGCCTTGCCCCGGCCACCGACTGGCACCTGCGCCTTGACTGCGACCGGACCGAGATCGGCGCAGGCCCGAGCGGCCTCGTCCGGGTTGTGCGCAACCCTGCCCGACGGAATGGGAATCCCCAGCTGACTCAGAACCTCCTTTGCCTGGTATTCGAGCAGCTTCATCGGTCCGGAAGACTAGCCGAACGACCGGCTCGAGCGCCGTCAAGCCGCCGCGGAACCGGTGACGGGCTGACCGGCCCGAGCGGCGCTCAACCCTGAACTGTCTGCGTCGGCCGGGAAGGTGCGGACACGGCTCACACTTAGCGCGAGCCTCAGCGGAAGAGGCCAGCGCGCTGCCGTCCTGGCCATCGCTAGGTCGAAAGGCCGGGTTTATCCCGGCCGGTACACGACGCCGGTGTCGAAACGAGGCACACGGATCAGGTGGACTGTTCGGCGCTGAGAACGGCGTGCCTCGGGCACGAAGCCGGTGGGGTTCCGGAAGGGGAGGCCTGCCTCCCCTTGCCTATCAAAGCGGGATGTTGCCGTGGCGGCGGGGGGAGCGGGGCCGTTCCTTGCGCAGGGCCAGGCGGAGCGCCCGGATCAGCTCAGGGCGCGTCTGGCGGGGCTCGATGACGGCATCGACGTAGCCGCGCTCGGCAGCCACATAGGGGTTGGCGAACTGCTCCGAGTAATCGCTGACCAACTGCGCCCGGCGCGCCGCCGGATCGGCCGCCGACTCCAATTGGCGGCGGAAGATGACGTTCACCGCTCCCTCCGGTCCCATCACTGCCACCTCGGCGGTGGGCCAGGCGACGTTGTAGTCGGCCCTGATGTGCTTGGAGCACATGACGCAGTAGGCGCCCCCATACGCCTTGCGGGTGATCACGGTGAGCTTGGGGACGGTCGCCTCGCTGAACGCGTAGAGCAGCTTGGCGCCGTGCCGGATGATTCCGCCGTGTTCCTGGCGCACGCCGGGCAGAAAACCCGGCACGTCTTCGAACACCACCAGCGGCAGATTGAAGGCGTCACAGAAGCGGACGAAGCGGGCCGCCTTGACCGAGCCGTCGATGTCCAGCGCACCGGCCATCACCTTCGACTGGTTGGCCACGACGCCGACCGGATAGCCGGCCAGGCGGCCGAAGCCGACAACCATGTTCATGGCATGGAACGGCTGCACTTCCAGAAACTCGCCGCGGTCCACGACGCGGGTGATCACCTGTTTGCAGTCGTAAGCCTCCTTCGGGTTGTCGGGGATGAGTGTTTGCAACTCGGGATCAGCACGATCCCAGGGATCGTCGGCGGCCCCGCGGGGGGGCGCCTCGTCGCAGTTCTGGGGCAGGAAAGAGAGCAGCCGGCGCACCTGGCTCAGGCACTCGTCCTCGCTCTGGGCCAGGAAATGCGCGACGCCGGAGATCGCGTTGTGGACCTCGGCACCGCCCAGCTCGTCAAAGTCGACCACCTCGCCGGTGGTGACCCGGATCACCTCCGGCCCGGTGATGAACATGTAGCCGACGCCGTGGACCATGAAGTTGAAGTCGGTCATGGCCGGCGAGTAGACGGCGCCGCCGGTGCAGGGGCCGAGGATCAGGCTCAGCTGCGGGATGACGCCGCTCGATTGCACGTTGCGCCAGAAGATCTCGGCGTAGCCGGCGAGCGAGACGACGCCCTCCTGGATGCGGGCGCCGCCCGAGTCGTTGATGCCGATGATCGGCACCCGGTTCCGGTAGGCCAGGTCCATCACCTTGCAGACCTTCTCGGCGAACACCTCCCCCAGCGAACCGCCGAAGACAGCAGCATCGTGGCTGAAGAGAAGCACCTGGCGGCCGCCGATGCTGGCGAGCCCGGTGACGACGCCGTCGCCCGGCGGCCGCCGCTCGGCCAGGCCCAGGCTCTGCGAGCGATGACGGGCGAAGAGGTCCAGCTCCTCGAACGAATTCCGATCGACCAGGCGCTGAATGCGCTCGCGAGCTGTGAGCTTGCCCTTGGCGTGCTGCCGGCGAAAGGCTTCGGCGTCGCCGTGCCCTGCCTCGTACCGTCGCTGGCGGAGGAGGTTGATGCGATCAACCCGCGGTTTCGACTCGCGGGCCATCAGCTGACGTCCGGCGGCACGTACTCGCCGAAGACCTGGCGGAGGCGGTCACAGCACTCGCCGATGGTGGCGTAACCGGCCAGCGCCTCCTTCAGCGGATAGAGAAGATTCTCGCTGCCCCTGGCGGCCGCTGCCAAGCTGGCCAGGCAGCGCTCCACCCGGGCCGAATCACGTTCCGCGCGAAGGCGGCGGAGCGATTCGATCTGGTCGGCCTGATGCTTGGGGCCTATCCTCATGATCTCCGCTGCGTCCAGCTCGTCGCCGCTCTTGCCAAACCTATTCACCCCCACCACGACGCGTTCACCGCTCTCGACGCGCTGTTGGAAGCGGTAGGCGGATTCGGCTATCCGGCGCTGCACCCAGCCGCTCTCGATGGCCGCCACCGAACCGCCCCTCTCATCGATGTCCGCCAGCAGCCGGTGCGCCTCGGCCTCGATCTGGTCGGTCAGCGACTCCACGTAGTAGGAGCCGCCCAACGGATCGACCACCTTGGCCACGCCGGTCTCGTGGGCGATCACCTGCTGAGTGCGCAGCGCCAGCTCGGCGGCCGCCTGAGACGGCAGTCCCAGCGCCTCGTCGTAGCTGTTGGTGTGCAGCGACTGGGTTCCTCCCAGCACAGCGCTGAGCGCCTCCAACGAGGTGCGCACCACATTGTTGAGAGGCTGCTGGGCGGTCAGCGTGACGCCCCCGGTCTGGGTGTGGAAGCGCAGCGCCCAGGAGCGAGGATCCCGCGCGCCAAAGCGATCCTTCATGATCCGCGCCCACATGCGTCGGGCCGCCCTGAACTTGGCGGCCTCCTCGAAGAAGTCCATGTGGCAGGCAAAGAAGAACGACAACCGGGGCGCGAAGCTGTCCACCTCGAGTCCTGCCGCGATGGCTGCCTCCACATAGGCGATGCCGTCGGCGAGGGTGAAGGCAACCTCCTCCGCGGCTGTCGCTCCCGCTTCCCGCATGTGGTAACCGGAGATGGAGATGGTGTTCCAGTTCGGCAGCTCCCGCCGGCAGTAGGCGAAGAGGTCGGTGGTCAGCCGCATCGATGCCTGGGGTGGAAAGATGTAGGTCCCCCGGGCGGCGTACTCCTTCAGGATGTCGTTTTGCACAGTGCCCGTGATCCGCTCGGGCGGGCAGCCCTGGCTCTCGGCCACCAGCTGGTAGAGCAGCAGCAGCAGGGCGGCGGTGGCGTTGATGGTCATGGAGGTGGAAACCCGCTCCAGCGGCAGCCCCTGGAGCAGCACCTCCATGTCCCGCAGGCTGTCGATCGCGACCCCCACCTTGCCCACCTCGCCGTTCGCCATCACCTGGTCGGAGTCGTAGCCGATCTGCGTGGGGAGATCGAAGGCGACTGAAAGCCCCGTCTGGCCTTGCCCGAGCAGGAAGCGGTAGCGGCGGTTGGATTCAGCGGCAGACCCGAAGCCGGCGTACTGGCGCATGGTCCAATGGCGACCGCGATACATGTCCCGCCGGATGCCGCGCGTGAACGGGTAGTCGCCGGGCGGCGGCAGCCCGCCGGACCAGTCGTCTCCGTCGTAGACGGGCTGCAGCGGCAGCCCGCTGTCGTTCACCACCTGGGGCCGATCTGAGTCAGCCGGCATCCTGCTCGAGCTCGGTCAGCACGCCATGCGTGCTACGGGGGTGGAGGAAGCCGATCTTGGTCTTGCCGTCGCCACCCCGGCGAGGCACCTGGTCGATGGTTTCCAGACCGTTGGCCCGGGCCTCGCTCAGCGCCTTCTCGAGATCCGCGACCTTGTAAGCGATGTGGTGGATGCCCTCGCCACGCTTGTCGATGAACCTGCCCACCGGGGAATCCTCCCCCAGCGGCTGCATCAGCTCGATCTCCACGTCGCCGATCTTGAAGGCTGCCGCCTCCATCCGGTCCTGCTCCGCCACCCAGCGATGCGTCACCTTGACCCCGAAAACCTGCTCGTACAGCTGAATCGCTTCATCCAGGTCCTTGACCGCCAGCCCGAGATGAGAGATCGACTTGATCATTGCTTTACCTCGCTCGCGTAGGAGTACCAGCCCCGCTGAGTCTTCCGGCCCAGCTCGCCCGCGGCGACCTTGGCTGCCAACTGCTGCGAGGGCTTGTAACGGGGATCGCCGGTTGACTCGTACATGTTCTGGCGCGCGTTGTACGTGATGTCCAGGCCTGTCAGGTCGCCGAGCCGGAAAGGCCCGAGCGGCCAGTTCAAGCCCTTCTCGACGGCTGTGTCGATGTCCTCGACGCTGGCCACGCCGGCGTCAAGCAGGCGGTAGGCCT
The DNA here is from genome assembly GCA_030948155.1 of Candidatus Dormiibacterota bacterium. Lineage (GTDB taxonomy): Bacteria > Chloroflexota > Dormibacteria > Dormibacterales > Dormibacteraceae > Dormiibacter. The sequence goes on from JALZAW010000052.1 coordinate 9,753, forward strand.
CCTGAGTCGCCATGTGCAGGATGCGGTTCACTATGAAGCCGGCGATCTCCTTTCTGACCAGCACCGGCGTGCGCCCGATGTCGCGCACGAACTGCAGGGCCCGCTGAATGGTCGCCTCAGAGGTTTGCGGTCCCCTGACCACCTCGACCAGATCCATCACCAACGGCGGATAGAAGAAGTGCAGGTTGCAGCAGCGCTCGGGCCGGCACGCCATCGAGATCAGGTGCGAGATGCCCATCGTGGAGGAGTTGCTGGCCAGGATGGCGTCGGGTTTGCTGAAGGCGGCCAGCCGGCCGAAGATCTCCCGCTTGGTCTCCAGCTTCTCCGTCACCGCCTCCAACACCACGTCAGCCTCTGACGCAGCCTGAGCCAGGTCAGGGGTTAGGCTGACGCGCTTGAGGGCGGCCTCCAGGTCGGCGGCGGCCAGCCGGCCCTTGGCCACCCGCCGCTCAAGGAGCTGACGGTTGGAGCTCCGGGCGCGCTCGAGTTGCTGTTCTGAGATGTCCTGCAGGGTTACCGAAAGGCCCGAGAGTGCTGCCTGCTGCGCTATCTGCGCGCCCATCGAGCCGGCGCCGATGACCGCCAGCCGGACCGGGGAAGTCTGAGTCATTCCGGCAAGCTTCAGCTCCCGTCCGGCCAGGTCACCGCCAGGCGCGTCGTGGCCTCGGTCAGCTGCTGGGAAGCCTTGGTGTAACGGACGATGGTGGCCAGATCCCCCTTGAGCTTGATCTTTCCCGAGAGCATGCCGCGAGTGGCGTCCAGCTTCTTCTGGGCGACTTCCTTCCAGCGCGAGTAGCTGGAAGTGAGGACGAAGTCGCAGGCACGAGCGTCGTCAGCACTGCCGATGCGCACGTCGCGGGCGTCCCCGTCGTAGAGATCCATCACTATGCCTCGAGCCTCTGGAAAGTTCTTCTCAGGCTCCGCCTCCACCACCAACCCGACAGTCCACTTCCAACCCTTGGCCGCCTTACGGTAGCCCTCACTGCCGTTGATTTCGGACCTGAATTGAACCGCCCACTCGGGCGAGAACGCCTCCACCGCCATCAAACATCGCCTCCTTGTTCGATTCCTGGATCCGACCTTAGCCGCTCGGCCGGACCCGCGGCCGCGTCGGTCAGGTGCGGGGCGCCTGTCAAGTGCTCCTGGAACCAATCGGTGATGCGGCGCAGCCGCTCAACCCTGCGATCCGGCCGGCCGGCACGGGAGAGGTCATGCGATTCGCCCGGGAACCGGACCA
>JALZAW010000418.1 GCA_030948155.1 Candidatus Dormiibacterota bacterium
TTTGAATTGAGAAGGACCGCTTTGTCGGAAAAACGGTCCACTGGACCTCTTCCTACACTTCGACACCGCTCTGCCCGCCGCAGATTCGCGACGGCTCGGCAGACCTGTTCCCCGCCACGCTACTGGAGTCGCGGTTCGAACAGCTCTGGAGGCCCAAGCTCCGGCAGCCCTACGTCGCATGCCGGCGGCAAGCGTCGGTCCCTACCCGCCGGGCGGCCGGTAATCCACCGACTTCCGGGTGGCCTGGTCGACCTCCTCGGGAGTGAGCAGCACGATCGTCTTCGTGGTGGCTCCGCCAGCTGCTCCGGCGGCGAGAGCGACGCTCGCCACGGATGCATTGTCCGGAGCATCGCAGATCAGATAGATATCGTCATCGCCGAACGCGAAGTAGAACGCTTCCAGCTGGCCGCCCACGCCCTGGATCGCCTTTTCGAGGGCAGCGCGCCGACCTGTTCCGCCCTCCCTCATGACGCCCTGGAGACCCTGATGGGTATATGAGGCTGCGATCAGATACTTCGGCATGACTCCTCCTTCGGCGCCCCTGCCGGGTTCGCCTTCAAAACTGCCGGGCTCTCCCAGGCGCCAGGAAACGCGAGGCATGACCAACCTGCCGCCCGGCACCGGAGTATAGCCAACGAACCTTAGTTGGCGAAACTATTTGTAGAAGCTTCCTGGTCAAGTGATCCATTGCTGCGTCTTTGCGCATGGCAAGAGCGCGCTCGGCACGGGGCTAGTCTCCGGTGGGCATCAACTACCTCGTTGAGCTCCTTTCGACCACCAGACAGCCGCAGGGCCAGCTTCTCCCCCGCTCGGTGTAAGCGAGGCGCTACTCTTTCGGCCCCTTCGATGGCTCAAGTTGAATTCAGTAGCAGCGCCTCTGTTCGGATCAGCTCTGTTATGTAGCGCCACGTAGAGCTATGCGGAACTTCTCGGTCAAGCGTCCCCGGCAGTTGGTCGAGGAACCAACATGCGGGCCCATGGTCCTCTCCGTTTGGCGTAAAAACGTGCGGGCCTTGCCGCCGTAGATGCGGGCGGCGGCATCAGCCGCCGCCCGCGGTCGCCTACGGGCGGATCTTTGTACCGCTGAACGTGCCGGATCCGGAGAAGACGTTGTTGCCCACTACGAAGCTGAAGGGTCCGCTAATCGTCCCTTGGTGGACGGTCCCCGACCCCTGCACGACAACTCTGCCCGCTGTCGCGTCAAAGGCGAGGAACTTGAATCGGAAGCCGTTGTTACCCTGCTTCGTCCAGCCCCCAACGCCAGTTGTCGGAGGATTAGTCGAGTCCAGAACGACGAACCCACCGCCGGCCGCGAACATCAGCACAGCTTCGCGCGGCGGCGAGGGGGGCCGGGTCCCGGTGATCGTGATGTCCCAGGCTCCCAGCAACCCGCCCGTGTCCTCGTTGTCGGCCAGAGCTGTGGCGGGCGCTAGGGCCGCAGCGCTTGCCCCGACTGCACCTGCGCCGATACCCATCAGTATCTGGCGGCGATCAAGTTTTGCCAGGCTCATTTCAGTACCCCTCCACAGCGAGATGACAGCTCGTGCCGGTGTAGCACTTCGAGTTGAGGAAGTCAACCGAAGGACCTCGCGCAGCTCCTCCCGCCGCCGACGGCCCTGTCAGCTCACTCTCGACGCCACGCGCGGCTCTCAGCCTCTACGCGGGCCGCTGGCCTGCGCACAATGCTCTGCGATAGGCGTTAACAAGTCTTGCCCGGCTTTCGCTCGCGTTCGGCTGTGCGGAAGGGGTCGCGGATGCTGGACCTACAGCGAGGGGCCGCGGTCGTTTACATGATCGTGGTCGGCGTCGTGTTCAGGCTGCTGCTCAGTGGGACGGATGTAGACACAGCCATCCTCTGGGTCAATACCGGCGTCCACGAGCTCATGCCGATGGTCATGGTTACCGACTGGTTGCTCGACCTGCCCGCCCAGAGAGTTAGCCTGAGGCAGGGCCTGCTCTGACTGACCATTCCGCTCGTCTGGATGCTCTACACCTTAATCCGCGGGGCGATACCGGCAGATACCCCTATCCGTTTCTGAACCCAAACAACGTTCCGGAGCCACCGTAGGTATTACCCTGGGACGCTTCCTAACTCACCAACTTCTTCTTACCAAGGAAGATTTGCCATGGGGTGCTCGGAGCAAGCCGTGTCGAGTTGGGAAGGACCGCTATTCTGGAAAATCTGGTCCAGAGAACCGTTTCCTACGGTTGGCCGACTCATCTCCCCTTTGATCCCTGTACGGTGCCCTGGACCAGTTGCCGCTGGGAACCCGGTCGGCTCAACCGGCGGTCGTCCGCTCCTTCGCGCTACCCTCCGCGACGTCGAACCGGCTTAACCGGGTATCGCATTATTGCTATGAGTTGGGGTAGAGTTGAACTTGAGCCAGAGGTCCGGGACTGGCTCCTGAACCTCCCGGACGAGGAATTCGGTCACGTGGCCTTCTACATCGACCTGCTGCAGGAGCAAGGTGTCATCCTCGATGAGCCTTACACCCGTCAGCTCAAGGGGAAGCTACGCGAGCTGCGCTTCCACTTGGGGCGCGAACAGCGCCGCGTCAGCTACTTCATAGCTGGCGGGCGTCGAATCATCCTGCTAACAGTCTTCCGGAAGACCAGGATGCGTGAGCCCGGCGAGATCGCCCGCGCCGAGATGGCGATGCATCGCTGCATCGCCGAGGGCCACACTGCGGAGGATTGATCAAGACATGGACGAACGCCAGAACTGGAGTGAACTGCGAGACCGCCGCATGCAAAGGGCGGCCGCCAAGACGGGCTACGAACAGGCCAAAGCCGCCTACGAGGTGGGCAGGATGATCCGCGAGTTGCGAGAGGCACGCCAGCTGAGCCAGCGCGAACTCGCCGAGCGCATGGGAACTACTCAGTCCGTAGTCGGCCGTCTTGAAGCCGGCGGCAGCAAGCCGACGCTCGTCACTCTGGAGAGGGTCGCACAGGCGCTCGGACTCCGCCTTGAGGTTCGTTTTCAGGATGAGGAGCTCAAATCAGCCGGATAGTCCGCCGGTTCAGCAAAGGGCC
>JALZAW010000419.1 GCA_030948155.1 Candidatus Dormiibacterota bacterium
GCGCCGCAGCAGGTCCGGGTCGGCCAGCACCAACCCTGCCTGAGGCGTGTCCACGCGAAGCTGGATTCCTCGCTCTTCCGCCGTTTTGCGCCAGCGTGCGGCGACTTCCTCGGTGAGGTCGGGCACGTCCAGCGCTACGCGCTTCGGATGGAGATGGCCAGCGTCCGCCTGGGCCAGGAGCAGCAGCTGGTCCGCCACCCGCCCCAAATGCTCGATCTCGCGCTGCACCCGCTCCAGGACCCGCTGGTATTCGGCGGGGGTTCGTTGCCTGGTCAGTGCGACGTCGACCTCGGTCCGCATGAGTGTGAGTGGGCTCCTGAGCTCGTGCGAGGCGTCTGCAGTGAACTGCCGCAGGCTCTTGAAGCTCTTCTCGAGCCTGGCCAGCATCTCGTTGAAAGTGGCTTTCAGCTCGCCCACCTCGTCGGGTGGCGCCTGAACCGTCACGCGGCGGTGCAGTTCCTGGTCGCCTATGTCGCGGGCCGCGGCCGCAATGGCGCGGACAGGACTCAGGGTGCGCCCCACCAGCACCCACGCCAGGACGCCACCCGAGGCAATCACCAGACCACTGCCCAAGAGAAGGGAGGCGAGCAGGCGCTGTCTGAGGGCGTCCAGGTCAGCGGTGGAGAGGCTCACGATCACCGCTGCCTGTTGCTGGTGGGGCGGATCTCCCAACGGCTGCGCTGCGACGTACACGCGGCGCCCGGCGCCGGACGCGTCACTGACCTGCAGCGGGCCCGCGTGCCCCCCGCTGCGCAGGACAGTCGCGGCCGACTGGCTCAAGTAAGCCGGGCTCAGGCTTTGCTTCTCGGTCTGAACCAGGAGGCCGCTGTCGGTAAACACGTCAACCTCGATCGGTTCTTGTGTGGCGGCCGACGTCTGGGGCAGCCGCCCGGGTGGATAGACCACCCGGCCACCCTGCAGGTCGAGGCCATTGGCGACAGCGCTCCACTGGTCGTAGAGGGCTTGATCCGCCCGGTTGCTGCTGGGAACTGTGACGAGTTCGAAGATCGCGATTGCGGTGACGGCAGTGGCGATGGCCAGAATTCCCACCTGAACTGAAACCAGCCGGGCTCGGGTGGACCGAAAGGCGTTGACCAAGGGGGTCAGCCAGGGAGGTGGAATCGATAGCCGACGCCCCTGATGGTGGTGAATGGGTCCTTCAGGCCTGCCTGTTCCAGCTTGCGGCGCAGCCGCCCCATGTAGACCTCCACCAGGTTGCGCCCGTCTTCCAAGTCGAAGTCCCAAACGTTGGCCAGAATCCTCTCGCGGCTCAGTACGCGGTCGCCGTGGAGCAGGAAGAATTCCAGGATGGCGAACTCCTTACCGGTCAGCGCAACCTCCACGCCTCGGACCAGCACTCTGTGCGCTGCCGTGTCCAGCCTGATCGGGCCCGCCTCCACTATCGCCGCCCGATCAGGCAGGTGGCGGCGGGCGAGGGCACGGATTCTGGCCACCAGTTCCTTCAGCGCGAAGGGCTTGACCAGGTAATCGTCGGCGCCCGACTCGAGCCCCTTGACTTTATCCTCCACCGCGCCGAGTCCTGTCAGCATCAGGACTGGCGTCCGGAGCTTGCGGCTGCGCAACTCCCTGGTGACGGCGAAGCCATCCCGCCCGGGCAGCATGACGTCGAGCACGATGACGTCGTAGCTCACGACCGCGACAGCTGCTAGTGTCTCCCCCTCGTCGCCGACGGTGTCGACCGCCAGGCCGAGCTCCTCGAGCCCGCGGTGCAGACTCTCGGCGAGCTCGGCATCATCCTCGACTATCAACACGCGCATCGGCCAGCAGCATATCGGTGACTTTCTGAATTGAAACGAAATCAGCCTGTTAGCGAGTATTCAGCCAGCCGCCCTAGCTTCCAACTCATGAAGATCAGCCTTCCGCTCTTGGTGGCATTTGTGATTCTCGCGGCCGGCGCGTGTGACGTCGCCGGTCCGCATCCGCCAGTGGCCGTGAACCATGTTCACACAACGCCAACGCCGACCGGCTCGAGCTCGCCCACAACTTCGGCCGGTGTCCCAACCGCACCAACGCCGGCCTCTCCCCCCACACCGGTGGTTGTGCCCACCCCGGGCACAACCACCCAACTTGACAGGTGCCATACAGGCGCCCTCTTGGTCAGCTTCGCCGGCTCACAGGGCGCCGCCGGGACCATCGTCGACACCTTCCGGGTCGCCAACTCCTCAACTTCCGGCTGCGTGCTCTTCGGCTATGTGGGGATGCTCATGCTTGACGCGGCTGGTCGCCCCCTCCCCACCCGCGTGGTGCGCAATGGGGGCATCTTCGCGACTCAAGCCGGCCCTTCCCGCTTCGTCCTCGAGCCGGGGACCGGCGCGTCGTTTCAGGCTGCTTGGTCCGACGTACCACATGGCTCCGAAGGTCCCTGTCCGCAGGCTGCTCAGCTCGAGGTCACGCCGCCCGACGAGTACGACCATCGCCTGTTCCCCGTCGGTCCTGGTTGGAGCCTCGCTCCATGCGCCGCCGGCGAGATAGATGTCACGCCGATCCGGGCGGCCGGCGCCGGGCCCGCTTGATCTGCCCAAGCCTCGCGGCAAGGACCTGGGGACCGGGTAGCGGACAACTGGGCGGGGATGGTGAAGAGTTGGTCGGAGCCTCGCCAGCCCGCCAGCATCAGCGCTCTTGAAACCACCAGTAAATCACGGTGGGGAGAAATTGAGACACAAGCGACGGACAACAATCTTCACAGCGGCTTGTGTTGGACAGCATCCGGACGTGGTACAATACGAACATGGGTTCGATGGCAGCGAGCGCCTGGTCCTCGCCTCTGGAGGAAGTGACCCAGGCGATCGCGTCGCTGATGGGCGAGGAGACCAGGCACCTGCCTTCCCTGGCCCAAGGGGAGCGGCTGAAGGAGATCCGGCAGGGCATCAACCGCCTGGAGGCCCAATTCACCGCCGAGCTCCGTGTCTTCGATGAGCAGCAGGGCTGGGCGGTGAGCGGTCATCAGAGCCTGCAGGGCTGGCTCCGCCGGGAGTGCCAGTTCAGCTCCGCCGCCGGC
>JALZAW010000420.1 GCA_030948155.1 Candidatus Dormiibacterota bacterium
CCTCAGGTCTGCCCGGCGCCCGTGGTGTGGTGCTGGACCTCCGCGACAACGGGGGAGGCTTCGTGAGCGCCGCCACGGCGGTGATCAGCCGCTTCGTGGCGAGCGGAGAGGCATTCGAGGAGAGGGGTCGCGACGGAGGCGCCAGCAAGACCGCGGTCAGCGGCAATCACCCCGCCGCCAGCGTCCCTCTGGCGGTGCTGGTCAACGGGAACAGCGCTTCGGCCTCCGAGATCGTCGCCGGTTCGCTCCAGGCGCACCACCGGGCTCAGCTGGTCGGCACCAAGACTTTCGGCAAGGGCTCGGTCCAGGTCGACTATCACCTATCAGACGGCGGCGACCTCCACCTGACGGTGGAGCACTGGTTCCTCCCCAACGGCCATTCCGTGGACGGTGTGGGGCTGACGCCTGACGTTCCGGTCGATCTCACCGACAAGCCGGCCATGTTCGACGTCGTGCAGCCGGCCCGCGGACATGCCGGCGACACCCAGTTGAACCGGGGTTTGCAGGCCATCGCCACCCCGTAGACTTGGGCGGTCTCGGGCGGTTAGCTCAGCTGGCTAGAGCGCCTCGCTTACACCGAGGAGGTCGGGAGTTCGACTCTCTCACCGCCCACCAAACTCCAAGTTCGAGTTCAAGAGGAGCGCCTCTGTTCCTCTTGATGCTATGAACAAGGCGCTGTAAGCTCCCTTCGATTTGCGCATACAAGGCGCTGGCTTGGAGCGCTTTAGTACGAATCGGCGCTGTAGGGGGAGGTAGCCCAATCGTGCCCGACCTGAAGGTGGTGACGCCGGCTCCGTCGACTCGGCTGGAAACCCTCGTGGAGGACTACCTGGCCCACTGCCGGGCTAAAGGTCTCTCGCCCAAGACGATTCGCGACAACTACGGATACGCCCTCAAGGGAGTATTCCTGCCCTGGGCGGCGCAGGACTCGAAGTCGACGTTTCTGGTTGGTGAACGCCTGATCCACGGCGGGGACCTTCAGGGCTTCGTACTGCTGCGAGGTGACAGCGAGAGGCTGGCAAGGCTGCGGGGGGATCGCGAGTTTCACGCTCGCTTCCTTAGTAGGGAGGCGCCCGGCCGTCCCGGGCTCACTGGCTACTTGAGCTGCATGATGCCGAGCGCGTTCTTGCCCGGGTCAGTGAACCAAGCCATTAAGGCGAAGCCAATGTCAGCTATGCCGTCTACCGTTTGCAGACCCGGCATGTCATATTCCTGAATCTCCACTCCCCGAGAACGAAGCTCGGCGATCTCTGCCGCCACATCGGTTACGCGCCACGAAGCCTGAGTCTGCTCGTCCGCTGTCCCGACCGTGCTCTTGCTGACAACCAGGCGGCTGCTCACACCACACTTGAAGGTAATGGCACCGGGGCTTTCGTTGAGGACCTCCAAGCCGACCCTGTTTGCGTAGAAGTCTCTCGTGGCGTCCAGGTCGGTCGCCAGAAGAACGACGTCGATTGGGTGCTCGCCAAGCAACTCTATTTCTCCTTGCGCCCATCGCCACGGGCTGCCGCATGAAAGGGGCTATCTGAGACTGGGGAAGAGTATGGCACCTCGCCCTTCTCACGAGATGCAGCGCGTTGGGAGAGTTGTCTGGGTCAGGCCACGAGGCGCTGTACGACATAGACACCATGAAGAAGGCGCTGTAAGCTCCCGTCGATTTGCGCTCGCCGACGAGCCCATCGCCGAGCGCAGCGACCAAGCCATCGCTCAGGGCGGCCGCCACGTTCTCCAAGTCCCGGTACACCGACTCAGCCCGGCTTCAGAACGCGCTTCAGAGAGTTGGTATGGAGGGCGGCCCGCCGGACACCACCTCGTCAGCGCGGCGTCGGATGGCGTCATTCATCTCAGGGTGCGTCAACACGTAAAAGCGCGAGCTGCGGACTGCGTCCACAGCTTGATCGGCCACTTGACCTGGATCCATTCCGCGCTCCACTCTCTGCCGCACCATGTCCAGGATCGGCTGCGCCGCGGGGTGGGGCTCGAGCTGAGGCTCCGCTTCGGCAGGCCGGTTCCGATCTGAGTCCGCGATCCGCGTTCGCACCCATCCCGGGCAGAGCACTGACACGCCGACGCGTGCGCCCCGCATCTGGAGCTCGACGTAGAGGCTTTCGGACAGCGCCACCACCCCGTGCTTAGAGACGCCGTACGCGCCCAACGTCCCGGTGGTGACACCGGCCAACGAGGCGGTGTTGATCACATGCGCCGCGTCTTGCTCCAGCAGCACGGGGACGAAAGACCGGATGCCGTTGATCACGCCCCACAGGTTGACGCCCAGCACCCACTCCCAGTCGTCGTGCGGAAGCTCCCAGACCGGATGGGGAGAGCCACCCACGCCGGCGTTGTTGCAGAGCAGGTGAACCGCGCCAAAGGCGTCCAGGGCCTTGTCGCGCAGAGCGTCAACTTGCTCACCCTTTGAGACATCTGTCGCTACGGGTAGGATTGTGGCTCCGCGCCTGGTCAGGTCCTCTGCCGCTTCGACCAGCGCCGTCGCCTCCACATCGGCCATGACCACCCGCATGCCTTCTGTCGCGAAGCGCCTGCAGAGGGCAAACCCAATCCCGCTGGCCGCACCCGTCACCACCGCCACGCGACCCGGCGCCACCACGTCGTGTGCTTGCTGCATCATCGTGTCGCTGTTGACATGGTAGGTCGCCTGGCACCCGGTTCGAGTTCTTCAGATGCCAGGTAGGAGCGACCGCGCGCCGCCTTTCGGTACGAATTCGGTTGCCAGGCACAAAGACCGCTCCGGCTTCCCTGTGGGCTTCCACCGCAGACCTGGCCGCGGAATCGCCGTAGTGTCGTGGAGCATGGTGATTAGCACTCAGTCGCTCCGGAAGGCCAGCGTCTTGACGGCCAAGCGCAAAGACGCGGGCTCACCCGGTCCACATGACCCTTCAGCGAGGCGAGCCCGGGAGTTGCGGCGTCGCGACTTGAGGCAGGCGGCGCGTGACCAGGCCCGGGTTCCGGGACTCTATCTGGGCTAGCGCCTCCCGTCGGACGCGGAGACCGGCCTGTGAC
>JALZAW010000421.1 GCA_030948155.1 Candidatus Dormiibacterota bacterium
ATGGCGCTGCTGGAGCGGATTCGGACCGAGGGACTGGCCGACCAGCCAGCGGAATAAGGAGCAACCGCCCTCCTAGGTAGCCGTCGCTAGCCCACACCCGCCGCGTCGAGCAAGCTTCCGATTGTCCCCCGGCCGCGGCCAGCGACCAACAGCACCGGGCAGGGCGCTAGCGCGCAAACTGTGCGCACGGTCCGGGCGCGGTTCGCCTCCAGCACCCCGCTCCAGGCGAGGATCAGGAGATCAGGCCGGAGCTGGCGCGCCACTGTCAGAATCGACTCTTCGCGCGCCCCGGTGACCACCTCCACGCTGACCAGCATTCCCGGGGAGAGGCGGCCGAAGCGGCGGCCGAACTCCTCGCGCCAATCGCTCCAGTCAGAGCCGTCGTGGTCGATCATCCGCGGGGCCGGGAAGCTGCCCGGCTGGGACGGTAGTTCTGCGGTAGCCACGTGCACCATGACCATCTCGGCATGACTCCAAAGCGGAGCGCCGCCAACCCTGGCCAGGACCGCTGAAGTGGCGGGAGTGGCGTCGTGCGGGACCAGAACGTGGGTCAGACAGGTGGGAAGGCGTGAGCCAGGTGGCACGAACAGCACCAGGCGGCCTGCGGCGCCGGCCTTGAGGGCGGCTTCGAGATCGGCCGTGGCCGCTCGCGATGGCTTCACGTCCCAGCCCGCTGCCCTGGCGAGCTCGGCCATCTCGCCGGCAAGCGCGCCAGGAATGATGGTGATCCGAATCCCTGGCTCTCCAATAAGGGGTCGGGCCTTCCCGCTGATGATCGGAGCGTTCATGTTCCCTCCACCCAGATTTGGAGTTGGGCAGCGGCGGCACTCGGCGACGTGGCCGCCCGGACGCTGTCGAGGTCAGCCATCCCGTGCGGTCCCTCGGCTCGGGCCGACACAGAGCTCTCCAGCACGACTCGTCCGTCTCGAGTCGGCCACCGCCGCTGGAGATACTCCGCGGAGAAGCTCCAGGGAGGGGAGTTCAGGATCAAGAACGCGGTGCGAGTGCCCTCCCGGCGGATGATCAGCGGGCCGCCTGGGTCCTCGTACAGGACCACTCGCGCTTTCATTCCGCCGTCCCCTTCGATCGAGCCTGGTATTCGACGGCCGGCTCCGTCTCAGGGGCTGCCCCTGTCTGCGACCGGTAGTCGGCTGGTACCCCCAGCCTGACCCGGGCCTCTTCGAGCGTTTCCGCGCCGAGTAGCTGGAGCAACCGCGGCGTGGGCCGATAGACCAGCGGACGCCCGCTCGCATGATCGTCCCGGTCCGCGCAGAGCAGGCCGCGCGATAGCAACAGTGCCAGCGTCTCAGAGCTGTCGCGGGCCAGTGAGACAGGCCCACCCGGCCTGAGCGACAACTGCGCCGCGCCCCTCACCTCCTCGATCCGCCGCCGGCTGGCCATGCCGTCTGAGATCACGATGGCCAGGACCTCGGCCTGCTCCTGGCTCGGCCGAGGCAGTTTCTCGGGCTGGACCAGGTGGGCAACAGCGCCGTGAAAGCGCCTCTCGGGCGCCAGCTGGACGTGGCTGCCGTCGTCGAGCACCTGGATGCCGGTCGCCTCCAGCCGCTCGGCCAGCCGGCGCAGGCCCAGCCGCACCTCGGAGATCGAGCATGCAGTCGCCTCGGCGAGCTCGGCCAGGGTGGCGGAACGCACGGCAGCCAAGCACGCCCCCAGGCTGGCCACCAGCTGGTCCGAGATCTCAGGGCGCTGCTGACGCCAGGCCTCCTCGGGCAGCGGCTCGGTGATGCCCAGCGACTGCCGGATCCGCCCCCACGACTTCAGGGAGGGTCGCCGCTTGCCAGTCTCGATCAAGGACAACATGCCCACCGAGACTTCGGCCTGCTCGGCCACCTGCTCCAGCGTCCAGCCCAGCGCGCTGCGTCGTCGGCGCAGTTCCTCTGCTAACGTGGGCCAGGCGTCGGACGCGCTCACGGACTCCACTCCTGCGCGGACGACGCACCTCCCCGATCTTCTAAGCCCAGCTCGGCGGCCAGCTTGGGCCACCAAGGATCGTCGAGTCCCTCCAGCTGCCGCAAGTAGACCGAGGTGGTGGCCAGGTTGGAGTGGTCGAGCGCCGCCTGCACCGCCTCCAGCGGCGCCTCCACCCGACGCAGGGCTCGGGCATAGCTGTGGCGCAGCGTGTGCAGCGGCCGCTCCAGGGGGATGCCGGCGAGGGCAGCGGCCTGGCGCAGCTGCTCGCCGATGTACTTGCCGTCCACCGGCTGGTCTCGCCAGCGACCGGGGAAGACCGCCTGCTCCGGTTTCCGAGCCAGGCCAGCGGCCTGGGCGTAGGCCAGGATGGCCTGCTGGACCGGCGGCGGCAGCGCTCGCTGCCGCTCCTTACCGCCCTTGCCGCTGTAGCGGTAGAAGCCGCCCTCCAGGTCCAGGTCGCGCCAGCGCAGGTTCAAGACCTCGCTGCGCCGGCGGCCGGTGAACAGGTAGGCCAGGACCAGGGCGCGCAGGCGCAGGCCCGCCGGGGAGTCGCCAGGAATCGCAGCCAGCAGCCTGGTCACCTCCTCGGCGCTCAGCCCCCGGGCCCGAGCGTAGGGCTCTCGTCGCGGCGGCCGGATTCCCTCGCTGGGATCGTCCGGACGCAGGCCTTCGGAGCGGGCCCAGCGGTAGAAGCGACGGAGGGCGGAGAGCTCGGCGGTCTGGGTGGAGCTGGAAAGCGGACCCTCGTGGTCTCCCCAGCGGCCCCGCCGGTTTCTGGACAGGAAGCGCTCCAGCTCTGCGCGCTCCGCCTGCAGGGGATTCAGTCCGGAAAGGACCAGCCGCTGCAGGGTGTCCAGGTAGGCGCCGGCGGTCCGCTGGCGAGCCGAGAGGGAGAGGTGGCGGGAGAAATCAGCAAGGGCCAGCTCGTGGGGTAGGACGAGCTGACCCGGGGACTCCCGGCGCGGGGCTGGCGCCGGGCCGAGGGGTGGGCTGTCGACTCGCGCCAGCGCTGCTTCCCGCTCTGCCACTGCGGCGATTCTAGCAGCTCCCGCTATGCCGTGTTAGTGGGAGTAGAGGCGG
>JALZAW010000422.1 GCA_030948155.1 Candidatus Dormiibacterota bacterium
CGCCTGCATGAAGCCGTGGCCGCTGAAACCACAGGCGCACCAGAAGCCCTCCAGGGCGGGATGCGGACCGAGCAGCGGTTGGTGATCGGGCGTCATCTCATACAGCCCCGCCCATGCCGTCTTCAAGCCCGCGGCGGCCAGCGGCGGGGCTCTGTGTGCCGCCACCGCCACCACCTGCTCCAGCCAGGCCCAATCGACCTCCTGCCGAAAGCTGCTCGGCTCCTCTTGGTCGCTCATGCCGAAGAGAACGCCTTCGCCTTCGGGGTGGAAGTAGAAGGCTGTGCTGAGATCGATGGTCATCGGATTGCGCCTTCCCACCGCCGCAAAGGGACCTGTAACGAACACATGCCGCCGGTAGGGCAGCACAGGTACCTCGGCGCCCGCCAGACGCCCCACCTCGCCTGACCAGGCGCCCGCGCAGCAGAGCAGCAACTCGGTGGCGACGGGGCCTGCAGTCGTCTCCACCTGGCGCACCCGGCTGCCGCTGCGGCTGATGCCGGTGAGGGCCACTCCTTCCTCGAACCGGGCGCCGAGGCGGCGCGCCGCTGAGACATAGCCCTGGGTGACGCCTGCTGGGCTGGCCAGGCCGTCGCTGGGACAGAAAGTACCGCCCAGTAGGTCCTCCACGTTGAGCGCTGGAGAGAGCCGCTGGATCTCCTCCGCATCCACCCAGCGGGCTTCGGTCACGCCCTCGGCGTGCCAGAGTCGCAGCTGGGTCCGAAGGTCGGCAACCTGCGCCGGCTCGGTCAGCAGGAACAGGTAGCCCACCTGGCGGAGCTCGGGATCCATGCCCGTCTCCGCTTGAAACTCCTGGAGCAGCCGCAGCGAGACCTTCTGCAGACGTACGTTGGCCGCGTGGGAGAACATCTGCCGCACGCCGCCGGCGCACTTGGCTGTCGACTCAGCCCCGAGCTGACCGCGCTCCAGGAGGAGAACGTCGGTTCCGCGACGTGCCAGCTGGTAAGCGAGAGCGCAACCGACGACGCCGCCGCCGGCGATGACTACCTCAGCGGTGCGCAACCGCGCTCCAGGTTTCAAAGAGAACCTTGAGCGCCGCGAGGCCTGTCACATCGGCGTGATCGAGATTGGGCGAGATCTCGCAGATGTCCAGGCCGACGAGCGGGCAGCGCCGATTTGCCTCGGCCAGCAGGTTCAGCACCTGGCGCGTGGTCCAGCCCCCGGCCGACGCGATCTCGGTTCCTGGCGCATAGGCGGGGTCGAGCACGTCGATATCCAGCGAGACGTGCACTGGCCGGTCCCCCAGCGCGTCCAGCACCCGCGTGCTGGCGGCGGCGAAATCGTTGGCGAAGTCGACGGTGGGGACCATCACCAGACCTTGCTCACGCACGTACTCCAGCTCGTCCGCGTCGATGTCCCGGCAGCCAGCCAGGACGACGCGCCGGGGTTCCAAACCGGCCACCTCGAGCGCTCGCCGCAGGGCGCAGCCACAGGTCCAGCGACCGCCCCGGGAAACATCGCAGAGATCGGGATGAGCGTCGACCCAGAGCACTGCAAGATCGGGGTGGCGGCGGGCTTGAGCAGCGAGGATGGGGATAGCGCAGCAGTGGTCGCCGCCCAGCACTGTCAGAAAGGCGTCCCTCGGGACCGTCGCCAGACGGTCGGCGGCAACCTGCCAGCCGGTCTCGACAGCGTCACCCAGGCTCAGGTCGCCCAGGTCGCAGATGCTGAGCCGATCAAGTCCCCGGCCGCGCTCGTCCAGCGTCGGCATGACCGGCGACAGCTGGCGGACGGCGGCCGGCGCTTCGGCCGCACCTCGTCTGTATACGGCTGAGCCGTCGTAGGCAAGGCCGGCCAACACTATGCGGGCCGAATCCAGGGGAGCTTCCGGGATGCCGCCCCAGGCCTTCAGGCCGACCAGGTTCATGGAGGTCATGGGTGGTGACCCCGCTGCACCGGTAGTACGCAGAGTGTGCCCACCAGGATCCAGGCTAACAGCAGCGCAAACACCACTGGATAGCCACCTGGCAAGTTGAGAAGCTGGCCGCCGGCGTTGAAGTGGTCGAGCAGAAAGCCCGCCACGAAGCGCGCGATCACACCCGAACCGGCGGTGGCGATGTTTGAGAAGCCGAAGAACAATCCCGCGTGCTCGATCGGAATCACGTCTGTGATGTAGGCCCAATCGACTGACATGAAGGCGCCGAAACCCAAACCCAGCAGTACGCCGGCGAGCAGGGTCTGAGCGGCCAGAGGCGGTAGGGCGAGGAGGTCCGCCAGGCGGTTCAGCAGCTGCTCGGGCAGCCAGCGGTAGCCGCTGAAGAGGAGCACAGAGACGCCTGCAGCTGCCAGGAGTCCGCCCAGGACGATCAGCGGCTTGCGGCCTATGCGGTCAGAGAGCCACGCAGCCGGCCAGGTGACCACCACCGCTATCAGGATCACCGCTCCGACCAGACCTGTGGTGGCGCCAGTCGCTCCTTTAGTCGAGCCGTGAAAGTACGTGTCGCTGAAGTAATAGAGGACGAAGCTCTGGATGCCTACCACCCCCATCAGGATGAGCAGGCGCGAAGCCATGAGCCAGAGGAAGTCGCGATGAGCGAGCGGCGTCACGAAGGTCGACCTGACCACGCCCAGGAACGGTCCGACACCACCCGGCCGCAGCGGCCGGATAGGCTCCTTCACGCCCCAGACTGTCGTCAGGCAGCCCAGCGCCAGGAGCGCCATGATGCTGGCGACTGCCGCGGGCCGGCCGGCGGCCGCCAGGATCAGGCCGCCGCCCACCGTGCCGCTCAGGATGCCAACCAGATTGGCGAGGCCGTAGAAGCCGCTGGCGGTGCCGCGCTGCTCCTCGGGAACAATGTCAGGGGCAAGACCCTGGTAGGGCCCCTGGGCAGTGTTGGAGCTGAACTGAAGGAACGTGTAGGCGACGACAAGGGGCCAGAAGCTGCCGGCCAGGGCGAGTCCCACCAGGAAGACCAGATCGGCCGCCGTGCCACCCACCAGATAGGGTCGCCGCCTTCCCCAGCGTGTGTGGGTGCGGTCGGACAGAGTGCCG
>JALZAW010000053.1 GCA_030948155.1 Candidatus Dormiibacterota bacterium
AAACGCGCTCCGGAGCGAATTGGATGAAGTTGACGCCGCCGAAGGCGGCAGCATACTGATCCTGCTTGCCGATCGGCATGCCGAGACGGTTGATCTCGATGTCGCAGGCGAGTTCGGCCACCTGGCCGCGGCTCAGGCTCTCGCCGGAGAGCACCGCCATCGCCTTGATGAGCGCCACGGCGACCGTGCTGGACGAACCCAGCCCCGTACCCGGCGGCACCTGCGAGGCAAGGAAGATGGAGAGGCCGGTTCGGATCCCGAAGTGGTGTATCACGGCCTTGGGAAGACGCAGGTCTCCATCCCAGAGCGTCGGTTGTCCGATCCGCTCTCGAAAGAAGGTGTGGTAGTCGGATGACGAGACCTGTATGTGGTCGCCGTTCGAGTGCGAGACCAGGACATAGAAGTACTTGTCGATGGTGGTGCTGAGGACGGCCCCCCCGTGCCGCGCGTAATAGACCTCCAGGTCGGTGCCACCGCCGGCCAGGCTGATGCGCACCGGCGCGCGCGCGATCAACATGGTGCTTTCTCGCTCCGAAGGAGCTGGGCTATCGGTGCGAGGGCCGCGACGAGGTTGGCCACCACCGTAACCCTCGGTTCGACGGTCGCGGGAGGCTCTTCTGCCGCGATCAGCACCGCAATGCAGCCGGCGCTCTGCGCTGCCTGCACGTCGGACGGCGAGTCTCCGACCAGGACCGACTGCTGAAGGTCGACGTCGAGCTCCGCAGCGGCCCGCCGCAGCATATCGATGCCGGGCTTTCGGCAGCGGCAGCCGTCAGAAGGGCTGTGCGGGCAGTAGTAGACGCGCTCGATTCCTCCGCCTGAGGCCGCTACCGCCGTGACCATCTCGCGATGAATGCCGTTCAATTCCGCCAGGGAGACCAGTCCGCGGCCCACGGCCGACTGGTTGGTCACAACGACGACAATCGCCTCCCTTTCCCGAAGCGTACGCAGAGCATCGAGAGTGCCGGGCAGGAACTCGAACTCTGACCAGGACTTCACGTGATCGACGCGCCGGCGATTGATGACGCCATCGCGATCCAGGAAGATGGCGGCCCTAGACAAGCAGAGCGCTCCTGGTAGAAGCCGTGATCGCATGCTCGAGGACCAGATGGCAGTCCTCCACCACCCCGTAGTCATGACTGGGTACGTGCACCGCAACGTCGACTGCCGTCTTGAGAGCCCCACCCGAGCAGCCGACGAGCGCGACAGTTAGCGCTCCTCGCTCACGTGCGACCGCCACCGCCGCCAGCACGTTCGGCGAGTTGCCGCTGGCGCTGATGGCCATGACCACGTCGCCGGGATTGAGCAGGTTGACCAGCTGTTCGGCGAAGACGCGATCGTAGGAGGTGTCGTTGGCCCAGGCGGTGAGGAGCGCGACGTTGTCGGTCAGGGCGGTAACCCGGAGCCGTGCTCGCGAATGGACAATCGTCGCCTTGGCGAGATCGCAGGCGAAGTGACTTGCGGTAGACGCGCTGCCGCCGTTGCCGAGTATGTAGACATGGCGGTTGCGCTTATGAGCATCCAGGACCACCTCCACCACCCGCTCCACGGTGCCGCTGGGAATGTCGCCGAGGACTCGACGCACCTCGGTGATGTGTCCTTCCAGGACACTGGCGACACCCGTGCGCTCGATTGTCTTCATGCCGCGACTCCTAATCTGATTCCGAGTTCACTGGAACTGCCCGCTGGCCATCCGTGAGGCGGCGGTGGCCACGTCAACGCTGTACCGCGCCTGGGACTGCGCGTACTCTTCAGGGGTCCCGTTGTCGAAGAAGGAGCCTTCGAACCGGATGGCGAAGACGCGGCCACGCTGAATCAGGGTCGCGATCGCGTCCGTCAGCTGGAGCTCCTCGCCTTCGCACCGGCGCATCGCCTCAAGTGCGTCGAGCAGAGCGCCGTCCACGATGTAGCGGCCGAAGATCGCCAGATCAGAGCGAGCGGTGCCGGGTCTCGGCTTCTCGACCACTGCTCGGACTCGCAACCAGGGCCCGGCTGGTTCGCAAACCGCGATCCCGAAGCGGTGAGCCTGCCGGATCGGCACCCTGCGCACCGAGAGGCACGTACCAGCCGTCTCCGCGTGAAGGTGCCGGAGCTGCGACCAGTGCCCCGCGCCCTGTACGACATCGTCTGGCAGCAGTACGCCGAAGGCATCGCCGGCGGCCCCACGACCGCGCAGGACGGCGTCGCCGAGACCTGAGGGCCATGGCTGGTCCACGAACTGCAGGGAGAGCCGGCCGGCAATCGCGCTTGCTTCTCTGAGTCGGCGCAGGGCATGTTCGTCCCCGCGCCCCTCCAGGATCCGTTCCAGCCGTGGCTCAGGCTCGAAGTACGACCTGATGCTGTCCTTATTGGCGGAGAGCACGATGACGGCGTTCGCGAAGCCCGCACGTTCCGCCTCTTCGAGAGCGTGGTGGATGAGAGGCTTGTCGCCCAGCGGAAGCAGTTCTTTAGGCACTGTCCGAGACACGGGGAGGAAGCGGCTGCCAATGCCAGCCGCGGGTATCACGATGGTCAGCGGCGTTTCAGGAGCTTGTGGCGACGGCAAGCCGCCGGTCTGGTGCATGTTTTCCCAGAAATCTCACTAGCTAAAGTATCTGGCGGCAAGTTGAGGACGGGCGGTCTAACTGATAGAGAGCGGTGGGGTTCGGCGACAGTGCAGAGGGGGCGGCACTCGAGCTGCGGCTCATCGAGAAGGAACAGGGGACTCTCCGCGGAGCCGGCTCTGCTCAGAGCCCCCGCAAGCCGTGCTCCGCCGGCCCCAACACTGGGACTCCGCAAGACGAACTGCTGGGGCTCAAACCATATGAGCACAGCGAGGCTCCAGTCGTCAACGACGAACTTGGGTGTGTCAGCCGGGGGGCGCTCTGGCGAGTGGGTCAGGGATCCGGGATACTTAACCGGCTGAAGTGATCGGCCGGGCGGTGATGGCCCTCGGACAGCTTGGCGGCCAGCGCTGGAGATGAGCGAGGGGGACTGATTGGTGGCTGCGCCCGGCGGGTCCGTTGCTGTAGGCTCTCCGGGACAGTGCAGACTGACGGCTGACCGCGGCCTGGTGCACGTGGTGGTCGTCTGCACGCAGGTTTGCATGCCCGCGGTGGGGGTCGCACGCCGCCGCCTGAGAAAAGTAGAAGCGGGCATTCTGTAGGGACGGAGCGGTTCTGGGCTCGCAAGGGGTTGTGCGGGCTCGCAAGGGGGTAGCGTTCATGCCAAGAGTAGGCGCATTTCGCCTGCGCTCGACTTTGCCGTACAGCTTCGCGAGATCACTGGGACTTGGAATGGCCTCTATCGGCTGGACCAGGTCAGCTGGGTTGAGCGGTTGAGGGTCGTACCCACTCCGCCACCCTCGGACGAACAAGTGAATAGAGACGACGCGTCACGTCCGGCGCGCGCAGTCAGGACCCCTAAAGAGCGCGGCCGGTGGCGTGCGCTTGGGTTCGGGGTGCGGCTGGCCATCATCAGCGTGGTTCTGTTGATCTCCAGCGTGGTCCCGATCAGCCAGCCTGTCAGTGGCGGCCTCCGCGCCGCGACCACGCCTGTCCCCGTCGGCCCATCCGGCAACTGGTCCCTGATTCACTCGGACGAGTTCGACGGCTCGTCCCTGGACACCAACAAATGGTTGACCTGTACCTGGTGGGGATACTCCGCCAACTACTGCTCAGGCGACAACGGACAGATGGACATGCTGTACCAACCGCAAAACGACGTCGTCGGCAATGGCGCTCTCTCCATGATGTCCCAAAAGCAGAGCGGAAGCTCGAACGGACACGCGTACGCCTCCACGTCGGGCCAGATCTCCTCAGGCCACAACGGGCCTGACCTGTCGGTGCCCGCCAAGTTCTCGTATCTGTACGGCTACACCGAGGCACGGGTCAAGGCGGCCAAGGGCACGGGATTCGAGTCAGGTTTCTGGCTCGTGCCGGACAACGAGGCCTGGCCGCCAGAGGTGGATATCTTCGAGTTGCTCGGGGCACACCCCACGGTGGCTGACCTGACTGCCCACTGGAAGAACTCGGACGGTTCTCTTGGCCAAGACTACACCAACTACGTCGGCCCCGACTGGTCGGCGGACTGGCATACCTTTGGGCTGGATTGGGAGCCCACATACCTCACCTGGTACATCGACGGGGTGGCTCGAAAGACGTTCACGGACACCTCACGCATTCCCAACATAGCCATGACGATCCTGGCCAACCTAGATACGGGCGGGTCGTGGATAGGGAACCCCGATTCGACGACGCCCTGGCCCGGTGTGTTTCAGATGGATTACATCAGGGTGTGGCAGAAGTCCGCGCTTCCGCCTCCGCCGCCAGGCGTCGTAACCTCGACGCCGACACCGACCGCCAAGCCCACCCCGACGTCTCCACCGGCGTCGACGCCCACACCGCAGCGGCCGACATCGACGCCCACGCCGGCGGCTTTCGTCACACCCACACCCAAGCCGACCCAGCCGCCACCGTCCACACCGACGCCTACTCAGGCGCCGGCACCCACACCGACGCCTTCTCCGAGCGGGCGGCCGACGCCCACGCCCACGGCGAGCCCCGGGGACCGACCGACGCCTACGCCTACGCCGACTGCGACATCCGCTCCCACACCGAGTCCAACGCCGACTCCTGCTCCGGTTGTCGCGGGCGGCTCCTTGTTCTCGGACAACTTCGAATCCGACCGGCGGGGCGACGTCCCGACCGGCTGGACCGTCGCGAGCGGTGACTGGCGGGTCGTGCGCCACGGCAGCAATGTGGTGAGGCGGACAGGCCACGACGCGACCAGGTCCGGAGAGCTAGTAGCGGGATCGCAAGACTGGACGAACTACACCTTCAGCGTGGACGTCAGAGCGCCTCGTGGCGAGCAGAAATTTGGAATCGCGGGCCATCAGCAGGATCCGAACAACGAATACGAGCTGACCCTTGCCAATGGCAACCGGTGGACGCTGGGAAAGAGAGTGGGCGGCGTCTGGACGAGCCTCGCCACCGGCAGCTTCAGCTACCACAGCGGCGGGCGGTACAGATTGGCCCTCGCGTTCTCGGACGGCACAGTCACACCCGTGGTCGGCGGCATTGCGATGGCACCCGTCACGGACGCAACGTTTGGCAAGGGCAGCATCGGCCTGCTTACGTGGACGACCACTGAATACGACAACATCCTGGTTGCCGCCGGAGCTCCGCTGCTGGGGCCGCCGTCACACGAGAGACTCTTCTCGGACGACTTCGAGTCTGGACGGCCCGGTAGTGCTCCGGCGGGCTGGACGTCTGCCGGCGGCGTCTGGCGGCTTGTGCGTGACGAGACCCAGGTGGTGAAGCAGACGGACGCTTCGCCAACGAGTGCCAGCAGGGAGCTGGTGGCGGGGTCGCCGGCCTGGAGCGATTACACCTTCAGCGCGAGAGTGAGGGCGCCTGCGGAGGGATCGGGGGTTGGCATCGCCGGCCGCTCCCGAGACCACGACAATCAGTACCAACTGATCTTGAGAAACGGCAGCCAGTGGTATCTGGGCAAGAGAGTGGGCGGTGTCTGGACCGCCCTGAGCTCCGGGAGCTTCACGTACTCGGCCGGCGCGACCTATCAGCTTTCGCTTTCGTTCTCGGGCGACACAATCGCGGCTGCAGTCGACGGCAGAGGCCTGGCTTCGGTCCGCGACACATCGCTCGCCCGTGGCAACATCGCACTCGTAACACAGACGATCGCTGAGTACGACGACGTGCTGGTCACCGCGTCGTCAGGCGCAGACTGCATCTCACAGGCTGTCAGCGGCGGCTGCCCTGCTCAGGTAGCGATCGGGAGTTAAAGTTGAGGCGGCTCGGCGCTAGCTATAACTAGGCCCGAGCCGCCGCATCGATCCTGCCTAGAGGTCCAGCGCCTGGGCGACCAGTTCACGGTGGTAGGTGGCATCGCCGAGCGTCACCTCGGAGGCCTTGGGGCGCTTGAAGTAGAGGTGCATGTCGTGCTCCCAGGTGAAGCCGATGCCGCCGTGCACCTGGATGCCGTCGCCGGCCGCCTTCCGGTAAGGCCACGGGCATCTGGAAGTACCAGGCAGTGTGACGCTCACACCGGCCCAGGTCGCAGTCCTGGGCGACCCCAACCAGGTGCAGGCGGTTCGCAACGTCGTCCACTTCGAGGTTGCCACGCGCAATAGCCAAGTGACGCAGCCGTTCGACGACGCCCCCAGTTCAGCAATCCACTCCAGTCCCAGGCGAACCTTCCCCAGGTCATGCCGGTCACCACCACGCCGGTTCAGGGCAACTTCTTTGGCCGAGCCCTCCACCAGCATTCAGCCGCCGATCGGTTCGAGCGGACGCGCGTCAGAGTCTATGGCGGCGAGTCCCTGGCGGAGTTAGAGGATGTCCTGCTTGTCAAGGTAGTCGATCTGGTCGTCGAACTTGTAGGACTCAAAGGTGTCGCGCGCATCAGCGCTGAATCCGTTGATGTAGCTGCGCAGGTCGGTCGCGATGTGGTTCGGGTCGCCGAGAAGCTTCGTGAAGTCAAGCGGGCTGGTGTTGTAGAAGGGGACGCCCGTGACCTTGGGGAGAACAATGTCTGCCGCCTCGGGCCTCAGCCCATTGGCCTGCTTGAGGACCTCTGCCTTGCTGCGCTCAAGAACGCAGTCAAGTCGGCGGAGAACGGTGAGTGGCAGGATGACCTTCCCGTAGTCGTGGGGCTTGTAGTCACCGCGGAGGAGGTCAGCGACCGACCAGATGAACGCGACCTTGTCTTGGAACCCGGCCATGGTCGGTAGGGTAGCTAGGAGGCGGGGGATGCGGCCGGATTCGTTCCCAAGACCGCAGCAGGGACTGCCGCTGCATGACTCGACGCGGGCGTCGGTTCGAGCGCACGGATGTTCGATAGAACCACCTCGACAAGATGGGCAGGCAGTCGCACGGCGAGCGGCTGCACCTTTGCCGAATCTCTCCATGCCGGACCGCAAGCGGAGTTGATCTAGAAGTCATTACCGGAAGGGAGGAGGCGTCCGGTTTGTATTCCGGCCTGCCGCAATCGAAGCGTTCACGAGAGCGCCTCCCTCGCACGGAGGCGATTCGAATGCCCTCCAACCGCCTGAAGTTCCGCCGGCCACCAGCCGACACCTAGGACCGCGGCTCTGGATCCGTTCGGTTTGGGGGCTTCCGATCCAGAGACGAGATCCTGCTTGGCGTCTGTGGCCCTCACGCATGTCATCCGCCACCGCAAGGCGTGTACTAGTAAAAGACTGTGGTCGGGCGCCACAGCCAACCGTTCAGTTCGGTGCCGAGGGCTCGACAACCTGCCCGCCGGAGGCTCACGCCCCAGTCGGACCGTCGCTGGTCTGGCCAGTCTCCCAACTCTGGGCCCCGTTTAGTGGGGCGCCGACCCGCGTTGCTGGGGACGTGATCAACCAGTCGGACGTTAGCTGGTCGCGGAGCGCCTCGCCTGACGAGCGCGTCGGGGCGCCCCGGCTACGCGTCAATGGCAGGGGAGACGGCCCTGGCGTAGTCCCGGGACGCCGCCGAGGATCCGCGCCACCGCCACCGTCTCCTCCTCGCTCAGGTGCTGCGTGAAGTACTCGCGGACCGCCCGAGTTACGACCGGCAAATCGCACCTCTGCGTGAGCATCGGGGTGCGCGCCGTCGAGGCCGGCTACACCGTCCTCTACCGCTCTGCCTTCGACCTCGCCGAGGATCTCGCCGAGGATCTCTCCGAGGCCGCCACCACCGGCACCCGCAAACAGCTCATCGCTCGCCTCACCGCCGTCGATCTCCTCATCCTCGAGGACCTCGGCGGCCGCACTCTGCCAGTCACCGCCGCCGAGGACCTGCTGGAGATCTTCACCCGGCGCTATGAGACTGGCGCCACCATCCTTTCCAGCAACCGGCCCATCGAGGACTTCGGAACCGTGCTCGGCGACAACGTCGCCGCCGGCGTCCTGCTCGACCGCTTCCTCCACCATGCCGAGATCGTGCAGCTGCAAGGGCGCAGCTTTCGGATCCATGACCGCCAGCGCCGCCAGGCCGCCGGCGCCGGCTCGACGGCCGTCCCCGTCAAGGTCTCTCAGGTCTCCGGGCTATGACGCAGGGCCTCTCCGGCGATCTCAGGGCCCCGTTTTCTGACGCAGCATGCCAAAAACCCCTGGCTCAGGCTACCGGCCCCCGGAAATGCGCCCTGGACAGTCCACGCGGCCGGCCTACTGAGCTTCGAGGGGGCGGCCCGGCGGCTGCCCACATTCCACTTTCACGACGACTGAGAGAGAATCAACAAGCCCACTCTGGTGGCCGGTTCTGACCCGATCACTACTGGCCGGTTTTGGGTGATCGGTGACACCCGCATAGAAACACCTGGTTCATCCCCGGCCTGCGCGTCGCAGCAGCGACAGAAGAGCCCACGCCGGCCGCTGGCGGCGAGTCTGTCGAGGCGACGTTGAACCTGTCTCACTCATGCGCCTCAGCAGTGGGAGTTCATCGACTGGCGTGTGCGAGGCTCAGCTCTGGTGGACCCGCGGAGGCTAGCCCAGGAGGATGACCGACCGCTTGCGGCGCGCGCGGGCGGCGCGCCTGCGAGCAGCTAGTGACTTGATCTTCCGCCGCGCGCTCGGCGCCACGAAGTACTGCTTGCGTTTAGCCTCGCGCTTGGCCATGAGAGTGTCATCGCGGAACAGGCGCAGTGCCAGTTCCAGCTCTTCGGGGCCGTCCAGCACCATCCGGGTGCCTGCCTGCCTCTGCCTATTCAGCAAAGCTTGGGCGCTCCCTGCGGGCCGTGTCCCCGCTGGCGTCGGACGGGTCGACGCGGAGTAATACGCAGTTCGCCTATCTCTGCAGCTGCCCTTCGCTCGCGCGCGGCTTTCGACCTCAAGGGAAGCCAACATCGAAGTCTCGCATCCGCATTGCTGGTGAGTATGCGCCCGGGGATCGCACAAGCCGGAGTAAGCCACGCTGCCGCGAACGGTAAAGATGAGATCGGGGCTTCCGGTGCGTGCTGGGCTTTCGAGTAAGCGGGGAGCCTACGGCTGAACTACCAGGATGTTTATCGCCGTAGCGACTGAAGAAGCTAAGGCTGCCTCAGCACGCCAGGCGTCCAAAGCTTTGACCTCCATCTGACCCCCCTGACTTGCTGTTCATCCACCTGTTGAACCAACTCACCATCACCCTTCCCCAGCAGATACCCGTCTAAGCCGAACGGTGGCGATCGGCAGGCTCCCGATTCATCAACGAGTACCACGCCCTTTGGCAGGGCAACTACCTGCACCCACTGGGCGCAATCCGCGAGAAAATGGAGGACGACGGCTTGTACGGTGGTGGCTGGTGACTCAGTCTCGAAGATCCATCACCGATTTGATATTCAGTCGGGCCGCTGCCCGGCGGGCTGCCTCCCAGCTGTGGAAGTTGCGGGCGTAGGTCCGCGACGAGGCATGGTCAGCGGTCGCCCGCTCCCACTCCCGGCTCCCAGGCCAGCGCCCGAGCTCGTCACGAGCAGCGCGCAACCTCAGCAGGAGCCGACGGCGGCGCCCTCTCAGCTCTGCCTGGCGCAGTTGAGCGGGCCGGAGGCCTGAGGCCTCGCCATGAGCTTGTCCCATCCCCAGCGCCCCTCGATCGTCCTGGTCGTCGGTCGCCCAGAGGCGGCTTTGTCCCATTCCTGACGTCTCGGCAGCCGACCGTGCTTGGCATACCACTCCTGCACCGCCTCGATGGCCTGCTCATAGGCGGCGGGGAGCACGTGGTTGCTAGCCTAACCGTCGCCCGCTTAGCCCAGGTAGAGCCCGGGCACAGCGCTCCCATTTTTGGCCAAGTCTTCCCTCACCCGCGGTTGCTCCTCCCTGGTCATCCGCTCGATCGTTGCAGAGCCTTCCGCGGCGCGGCGCCGGTTGGCTCCGCGACGCACAGCCCAGGCGGCTGCGGACTTGCTGATCGTCTCAGTGCCTGTCATGGCGCTGTAGCCTCCCCATCGCAATCACGTACTGCGTCGGCCACGGCGCTCCATTGGGTTTGGAGAACCCCCAGTGGCCATTTACCCGGGAGTAGATATCGACTGATAGACGGGTGGCTCGGCGCCACACGGAGCTGCATCTCCGTCGCCCCGCGGAGGAACCGGCTCAGGCCCTCAGGCGGGCGATGCACTTTCCACACTGCGCCCCACGAGCAGGGTCAGGACTCGCTCCACCAGCAGGGGCAGCGCGAATAGCACGACTCTCACCGAAGACTGACGCGTGGACATGAACTTCCAGGGCCAGGCCCAAGACCTGGCCCGTTGTTCTCGTCTCGGCGGTCCGTCGCGACTCGGCAGTAGTGAGGGCTCGTGGGCTTCAGGAAGCCCGTAACTTCACCCCTGGCCTTTCGGCACTTATTGGTGGTGCTGGGTGAGCCTCAGCTATCCCAGTCTTCGACGGCGAAAGTCGTACGGCGGATCGGGCATTTAGGCACCTCTCCTGACTTCATGTCCGGACCGACTCTGGAAAACCAACGTCCTCCAGCCGGCCCGGTGTCGGCAGCGCCTGCCGGCGCCTCGACCACTTCAGCGTAACAGGCCCTTCGTAAAATTGCAAGTTATCTCGGCGGCCAGACCGTAAAACTGGAATTCGAGGAGAGGAGCGCTTACCGTATGGGAGTCCACCACTCCATGGGGGCCGATCACCGGGCTGACTCAGGGGCACCAAGGGGCTCCTCGGCCAATGGATTGTCAGGAGTCGAATCTATAGCCGGGTGGACTGGCGGCAAGAGGTGACCTGATGGCGGCAGCGCGAATCAATCAGTTGCGACTGCGGCGTGAGATGGCTTCCCGCGGATGGAACGCATGCGATCTTGCCCGTCTAGCGGGTCTGAGCGCAGCCACCCTCACTGCGGCGCTCCAGGGCCGGCCGGTGTCACTCCGAACGTTGCAGAAGATCGCGGTTGTGATCGCGCGTACGCCGGCTATCCCCGAGGCACTCGAACTA